>JANXTP010000016.1 GCA_025352345.1 Burkholderiales bacterium
TCGAAGTGCGGGTCGGCGACGATGCTGGCGCGCAGCTTGTTGGAGGCATCGTTGTAGGCGCGGCGCACGCCTTCGTTGACGGCGTCTTCGATGCTGCCGGCGAAGCCTTCAAAGCGCACGTCCATGCCGATCTTCAGGAACACGTTGACGATGCCGGTGTCCTGGCAGATCGGCCGGCGGCCTTCGGCACACATCTTCGAGTTGGTCAGGATCTGCGCAATCGCGTCCTTGGCTGCCGGGCTCTGCTCGGCCTCGTAAGCGCGCGCCAAATGGGCGATGTAATCAGCGGGGTGGTAGTAGCTGATGAACTGCAGCGCAGCGGCGACGCTGTCGACAAAGTCGTTGTAACGAATCGTGATCGTTGCCATGGGGCGGGCCTTTCTGGGCTCAATGCGGTGCCGCGTGCGAGGCGTTCAGCAGCCGGTCGGTGTAGGCGATCGCGATCGCCGACAGCAGGAAGGTGATGTGGATCAATGTTTGCGCGATCAGCACCTTCTCGCTGTAGTTGCCCGCGCTGATGAAGGTCTTCAGCAGGTGGATCGAGCTGATGCCGATGATCGCGGTCGCGAGCTTGACCTTCAGCACCGAGGCGTTGACGTGGTCCAGCCATTCCGGCTGGTCCGGGTGGCCTTCGAGGCGCAACCGCGAGACGAAGGTTTCGTAGCCGCCGACGATGACCATGATCAGCAGGTTGGAAATCATCACCACGTCGATCAGCGCCAGCACGACGAGCATGATCACCGTCTCGTTGAGCTTCGGCGCTTCGTAGCCGGTGATCACGCCTGCCGCATCCCTGATCGGCGGCAGCTGGTAGCCGATGCTTTGCACCAGCGCGGCCAGGGCCTTGTCGCTGCCGAACACGGCTTCGATCAGGTGCAGCAGTTCGACCCAAAAGTGATAAACATAGACACCCTGCGCCAGGATCAAGCCGAGGTACAGCGGCAGTTGCAGCCACCGGGTGGCAAAGATCAGCCGCGGCAGCGGGCGCAACTTGCGGTTCGAAGGCGGCGGGGTCTCAGGGCTCATCGGCGGGTTCGGTGGAAGAGACGCTCGAGATGCACGCTGTCGGCGTGACGCGTACCGTGGTCAATTTGCGGCGGAGTATAGGGAGTTCCCGGATAGTCGATGTTTGAGGCTCATGCGGTGGGGAGTCAGCGCTTCGTAAGAGCGCATCGCTAACGTTCACCGAAAACAAGCGCGTCCTGCGGGGCGATGGCTGGGCACCCGACGAGGTACCCAGAACAATTCAAAACAGGAGACGACAATGACCGATTCGACCAGCGCCAAGCAGTACGCTCCACCGGCCGATCTGGCGCGCGATGCCCACGTGTCGGGCATGGCCCAGTACCAGGCACTGTGCGACGAAGCCGAAGCCGATTACGCCGGCTACTGGGCCCGATTGGCGCGCGAGACGCTCATCTGGAAAACCCCGTTCACCCGCTCACTCGATGACAGCGCGGCGCCGTTCTTCAAGTGGTTCGAGGACGGCACGCTGAACGCCTCCTACAACTGCCTCGACCGCCAGGTCGAAGCCGGGCTGGGCGACAAGGTCGCGATCATCTTCGAATCCGACGGGGGTGAGGTCACGAGGGTGACCTATCGCGAACTGCTGGCGCGCACCTGCCAGCTCGCGAATGCCTTGGCGGCGCGTGGCGTGAAGAAGGGCGACCGCGTCGTCATCTACATGTCGATGAGCGTCGAGGGCGTCATCGCGATGCAGGCCTGTGCGCGCATCGGTGCCACGCACTCGGTGGTGTTCGGCGGGTTTTCCGCGCAAAGCCTGCAAGACCGCATCAAGGACACCGGTGCGGTGCTGGTCATCACGGCCGATGAGCAGCTGCGCGGCGGCAAGGCGCTGCCGCTCAAAGCCATCGTCGACGAGGCCTTGGCGTCGGGCCCCTGCGACACGGTGAAGGATGTGATCGTCTACCGCCGCACCGGTGGCAAGATCGCCTGGAACCCGCGCGACCTGTGGTTGCACGAGGTGATGGCCGCGCAGCCGACCACCTGCGAGCCCGCATGGGTCGGCGCCGAGCACCCGCTGTTTCTGCTCTACACCTCGGGCTCTACCGGCAAGCCCAAGGGCGTGCAGCATGCGACCGGCGGCTACTTGCTGCACGCGATGTTGACCACCAAGTGGACCTTCGATCTGAAGCCCACCGACATCTTCTGGTGCACCGCCGACATCGGTTGGGTCACCGGCCACACCTACATTGCCTACGGCCCACTGGCGCTCGGCGGCACCCAGGTCGTGTTCGAAGGCGTGCCAACCTATCCCGATGCTGGCCGCTTCTGGAAAATGATCCAAGACCACAAGGTCAGCATCTTCTACACCGCGCCGACGGCGATCCGCTCGTTGATCAAGGCCGCCGAAGGCAATCCTGCGGTGCATCCCGACCGCTACGATTTGAGCAGTCTGCGCATCCTGGGTTCTGTCGGCGAGCCGATCAACCCGGCTGCCTGGGAGTGGTATCACCTGCACATTGGTGGCGGCCGCTGCCCGATCGTCGACACCTTCTGGCAAACCGAAACCGGCGGCCACATGATCACACCGCTGCCAGGCGCCACAACGCTGGTGCCGGGCTCGTGCACCTTGCCGTTCCCGGGCATCATGGCAGCCATCGTCGACGAAACGGGCAAGGACGTGCCGAACGGGCAGGACGGCATCCTGGTTGTCAAGAAGCCGTGGCCCAGCATGATCCGCACGATCTGGGGCGATCCGCAGCGCTTTGCAAAGAGCTACTACCCGGAAGATTTCCACGGCAAGTACTACCTGGCCGGCGACGGTGCGATCCGGGATGCGAAAACGGGTTACTTCACTATCACCGGCCGCATCGACGATGTGCTCAACGTGTCGGGTCACCGCATGGGCACGATGGAGATCGAATCCGCGCTGGTCAGTTGCACCGAGCTGGTGGCAGAAGCCGCAGTGGTCAGCCGGCCCGACGACACCACCGGCGAGGCGATCTGTGCATTCGTGGTGCTGAAGCGTTCGTGCCCGACGGGCGACGAAGCCAAGGCGATCGCGAAACAACTGCGCGACTGGGTCGGCAAGGAGATCGGCCCGATCGCCAAGCCTAAGGACCTCCGCTTTGGCGACAACCTCCCAAAGACGCGCTCCGGCAAGATCATGCGCCGCCTGCTGCGCTCTGTTGCCAAGGGTGAGACGGTGACGCAGGACACCAGCACGCTGGAGAACCCAGCAATCCTCGATCAGCTGGGGCAGACCTACTGACGATTGACCCACGATCTGCCAAGAAAAAGCCCCGCGTGCGGGGCTTCTCTGCGTGCGTTGGCGGTCAGCGCATCGCCTGATGAGCGGCGAACAGCATCACTTCAAGGTCAGGATCCACTCCACCAGCTTCTTGGCTTCGGCGTCAGACACCTGCGGGTTGGCCGGCATCGGGATCGAACCCCAGACGCCGCCGCCGCCCTTGCGCACCTTGGTGGCCAGTACAGCAACAGCCGTCTTGTCGCCAACGTATTTCGTGGCCACGTCCTTGTAGCTCGGGCCGATGCGCTTGGCTTCGATGGCGTGGCACGCCAGGCAACCCTTTTTCTCGGCCAGTTCAGGACTGGCGAACGCCGACGCGCTCATCAGCAGGGTGGAAGTCAGTACCAGGGCAAATTTCATAGCGTTCTCGTTGATCAGGTTGCACTTCAACGTGCGGGAGATAGCGCTTGTTGACACGGCGTGCTGGGATACATTCGGACAGCAGAGTACAGGAAAGTCGGCTCGTCGGCTGACGCCAGCACCGCCCTGCCAGATCAAGGAGATCGCCGTGTACATGGTCGTGTTAGGCCTCCTGTTGCTCATCTTTAAGCTTGCCGAGTTCGGGCCTGTCGGTCAGTGGTCGTACTGGGCGGTGTTGTGGCCGTTTGCGCTGGCGGTGATCTGGTGGTTTTACGCCGACAGTTCGGGGTTGAACAAACGGCGCGAGATCGAAAAGATGGAAGAGCGCAAGAAAAAGCGCCGCCAGGACAACCTGGAGGCGCTGGGCATGGACCCGCGGAGCCGGCGCAAGCGCTGAGTGATTGAGCGCTGTGCGAACAGCTCATTCGAACTTGTCGAGCACTGCGCCCGAGCTCGCGCTCGACGCATTGCGCGCAAACTTGGCCAGCACACCCCGTGTGTAGCGCGGCGCGGGCGGTTCCCAGGCCGCACAGCGACTGGCAATCTCTGCCTCGCTGACGTTGAGTTGCAGGCTCAGTGTGTGCGCGTCGATCGTGATCGAATCACCTTCTTG
>JANXTP010000024.1 GCA_025352345.1 Burkholderiales bacterium
ACGAAGTGCATCTGCGGACGCGATGCGGCTTCGCAGATCGCCGCGGCATCGTTTGCGTCGTTCTTGCCGCTGGCGCCTTGTTTGCGATACGGGCTGACGAGCTGTGCGGCGATGATGCGTGCGTCGAGCCCGAGGGCGACGAGCTTGCGCGCCCAATGGTGCGAACTCGAACTCGTCTCCATGGCGATGGTGCAGCCGGCGGGCAATGGCGTGCACCAGGAAATGAATTTGTCGCGCTGCAGGGCGCGGGCGCTGAGCACCTGGCCACCACCATCGACGGCGTGAACCTGGATCACGCGCTGGGCCAGATCGACGCCGACGCGAACGGCTTGGCCGCGCTCGGCAATGGGCGCTTGGACTCGTGTAATCTGCTCCATGGGACTCCCCTTTTTGACGGCTTGAGATGGATGACTTCGAACACCATCAATCTTGGCGCATCGTCGCCGTTGCCCGAAGGTGGGAAGTCCCTTCCCATTCTCGAGCGGACGCCTTCCAGCTGGCTTCGCCAGCTGCCAGCCGCCGCTCATGTCGAACGTTAGGCCTCACACAGACACGAACATGCCACGCCTCGTCAAATGGGTCGTCCTTCCGCTCGCAGTCGCGTTTGCGTTCGTACTTGGGGCTGTTGTCGGCGCGCATCGAGGCTGGCTTCAACCGGGTGTCCTAGTCACCATCGTCAACCAGACTGGCGTGCCGATCTCCGAACTCCAGTTGGAGTACACGAGCTCTGGGTCGAGTGGTACCGTCAAGCTGCGACGCGTTGAACATCAAGCACGTGCGATAGCACGCTTCTACATGTCGGGCGAGGGTAGCTACAAGATCACTGCAAAGCTTCAAGACGGCACGGTCGTCTCGGAGCAGGAGGCATATGTCGAGTCCGGCTACGTCATGAATGAAGTGCTAATCAAAGGCGGTAGTACTTCTTCCATGCGGTATCGGGGCTATGGAAGGTGAGGCCTAACCCTTTGAGCCGACAGCCCCGGGGCACCGTGGTCTGCGGCTCAACTCAAACGTTGGACGTCATAGGTGGAGCACTTGTCAACTATGCGCCCGGGGAGTATTATCCGATAATGCTCACCGTCGTCGAAACGTTGCTATTCCAACGCCAGTGGCCTCTGTACTGGACCGAAGAGGAACGCGGCGCGTTTGCGACATACATAGCTGAACGACCGACCGCCGGAGATGTCGTGCCCGAATCCGGTGGCATACGGAAAGTCCGTTGGGGAAGAGCAGGATCGGGCAAGTCAGGCGGTGTGCGGGTGATCTACTTCATGCGCACTGCAGAGGGTGAAGTCGTCTTGCTCACGCTCTACGCGAAGGCAAAGACTGACAACCTCACCGGTCCTAAATTGAAGGAGATTCGCCGTGCCCTTGAAGAGTAAACCCCTCACGAACGCCGAACTGTCGGCCTATGAAGCGAAGCGCGACCTGGCCGCGGAGCTTCTGCAGTCTGTGCGCGAAATGAAGACGGGCGAGGTTCATATCGTTTCGTCACCCGTGATTGAAGCCCGCAGGAAAACTGGCTTGTCTCAATCACAGTTCGCTCTACTCATGGGTGTATCGGTTCGCACCTTGCAGGGCTGGGAACAAGGCCGCAAGCAACCGAGCGGTGCCGCGAGAACGCTGCTAGCAATCGCCAGCACAAACCCGAAGGCAGTGCTGGCAGTGGCGGGCAAGTAGCGCGGCGTGTACAAGACGCCCAACCCTTCCTTCGAGCCGCCAAGCCACGGCAAGCTGTGGCTTGGCGGCTCAAGTCAAATTACAAGGGCGCTGCGCATTCCCAGCCAGCGGACAGTCAAAGAGCTGCGCCCTTCGCCCGCCGCTTATGTCATCGGTTAAATCCCTTGTCGCACACGCACCGATGAAGTCCACATTCACGGCTCGCCAGGGCCAGTACCTCGCGTTCATCTTCCACTACGGCAAGGTCAACCGTCGTTCGCCGGCCGAGGCGGACATTCAGACGTACTTCGGCGTATCTGCGCCAACTGTGCATCAAATGATTCTTGCGCTCGAGGCAGCCGGACACATAGAACGTACTGTTGGAGTCGCGCGATCGGTCCGTGTCCTCGTTCCGCTGCCCGAACTTCCACCGCTGGAGTGAGAGATGGCGCGTTGGCGCCAGTCTCCTCTGCACCACTGAGCCGGCCGCTTCTACAAACTGGCGAGTCGACGACCTGTTCGGTGCAAATGGCCCCGCCTTTCCGAGCTTGAAAGAGTGCGGGGCGGTTCAGCTTCCGGCAACCGGGTGCTGCAAGCAAGCGCTCCCGTCGCTGCTTCGTCATCGCGCTGGCCGCAACTGCGCTCACCGTCGCTGTGCCCTTGTTCGTGCCCCGGCCAAGCTGCGGCTTGATCTTGCGCAAGCGCGCTGCCGGTGCCCCGATCAGCGTCAGTCAGTCTGGCGCTGCGCCGTTCCCGGGAGCACACTGCAAATCGGCAGGCTCGCAGTCACAGCGCGTTTCGGGCCGCGTCGGTCGTTGCACAGGGAGGCGGTCATGGACCAGGACACATTCAATCTCAGCACCCGCAAGTTTCTCAAGACGGTCGGCGTCGGTTCGCAGCACGCGATCGAACAGGCGGTCGCCAAGGCCATCGCTGCGGGCACCATCGACGGCAGTGAGACATTCGCTGCCACCATGACGCTGCGGATTGCAGGGCTTCAGTTCGAAGTCGGTTTCGACGGCGAGATCAAGCTTGCGTAACTGTCAACAAACGGCACGGGTTCGCGTCGTGGCCGTGACCTGCACGAGGGAACCTGGATGACCCACAGCCCGCTTCGTCTGCACGTGCCCGAGCCGACTGGGCGCCCAGGCCACGAGACCGACTTCTCGTACCTGCACCTGTCGCGCGCCGGCGAG
Organism: Burkholderiales bacterium; assembly: GCA_025352345.1. Taxonomy (GTDB): domain Bacteria; phylum Pseudomonadota; class Gammaproteobacteria; order Burkholderiales; family Burkholderiaceae_C; genus PBB1. The sequence continues at coordinate 2,856 of JANXTP010000024.1, forward strand.
GTGCGCAGGCCGCCGATCGACGCCATGCCGGCCGACACCAGCGACCTCGCCTTCACGCTGGTGCGCGTGCTCGACGACGACGGCTGCGCGGTCGGGCCCTGGGTGCCGCAGATCGACCCGGATCGGCTGCGCCACGGCTTGCGCGCGATGATGAAGACGCGTGCCTACGACGCGCGCATGCTGATCGCGCAGCGCCAAAAGAAGATTTCGTTCTACATCCAGTGCCTGGGCGAAGAGGCGATCGCCACCGCCCACGCGCTGGCGCTGCAGCCCGGCGACATGTGCTTTCCGACCTACCGCCAGCAGGGCCTGCTGCTGGCGCGCGACGACATCTCGATGGTCGAGATGATGTGCCAGGCGATGTCAAACCAGGGCGATCCCATGAAGGGCCGCCAGTTGCCGGTGCTGCATTCGTACAAGCGCGCCGGATTCTTCTCGGTCTCGGGCAACCTGGCCACCCAGTTCATCCAGGCGGTGGGCTGGGCCATGGCCTCGGCGATCAAGGGCGACAGCAAAATCGCGTCGGCCTGGATCGGCGACGGCGCCACCGCCGAGTCCGACTTCCACACCGCGCTGACCTTCGCGCATGTCTACCGCGCGCCGGTGATCCTCAACGTCGTCAACAACCAATGGGCGATCTCGACCTTCCAGACGATTGCCGGCGGCGAGTCCACCACCTTCGCGGCGCGCGGCGTGGGCTGTGGCATCGCGTCGCTGCGCGTCGATGGCAACGACTTTCTGGCGGTCTATGCGGCCTCGCAATGGGCCGCCGAGCGCGCGCGCAGCAACCTCGGGCCGACGCTGGTCGAGTGGGTCACCTACCGCGGCGGCGCGCACTCGACCTCGGACGATCCGTCGCAGTACCGCCCGGCCGACGACTGGCAGCGCTTCCCGCTCGGCGACCCGATTGCCCGCTTGAAGCAGCACCTGATCGGCAGCGGCGCGTGGTCCGAGGCGCAGCATGCGCAGACGCAGAAAGAACTCGACGCGCAGGTGAGTGCGGCGCTGAAGGAGGCCGAGCGTTTCGGCACCCTGCAGGGCGGGCATGTGACGCCGCTGGCGTCGATGTTCGAGGAGGTTTACAAGGACCTGCCGGCGCATCTGCGCGAGCAGCTTCGACAAGCTGGAGGCGGAGACTGACGATGCCCAAGATGACCATGATCCAGGCGCTGCGCTCGGCAATGGACGTGATGCTGGCGCGCGACGACAACGTCGTCATCTACGGTCAGGATGTCGGCTACTTTGGCGGCGTGTTCCGCTGCACCGAGGGCTTGCAAGCCAAGTACGGCCGCACGCGCGTGTTCGACGCGCCGATCTCCGAAGGCGGCATCGTCGGCTCGGCCATCGGCATGGCGGCCTACGGCCTGCGGCCGGTGGTCGAGGTGCAGTTCGCCGACTACTTCTATCCGGCCTACGACCAGATCGTCTCCGAGGCAGCGCGGCTGCGCTACCGCTCGGCCGGCGACTTCACCGCGCCGATCACCATCCGCATGCCCTGTGGCGGCGGCATTTACGGCGGGCAGACGCACAGCCAGAGCCCCGAGTCGCTGTTCACGCACGTGAGCGGGCTGCGCACCGTGATGCCGAGCAATCCGTACGACGCCAAGGGGCTGCTGATTGCGTCGATTGAAAACGACGACCCGGTTATTTTTCTCGAACCCAAGCGCCTGTACAACGGGCCCTTCGACGGCCACCATGACCAGCCGCTGGTGCCTTGGTCCGCGCATCCAGCTAGCGAGGTGCCCGAGGGCCACTACACGGTGCCGCTCG
>JANXTP010000025.1 GCA_025352345.1 Burkholderiales bacterium
TCGAAGTGATGGCGATGGTTCGCAAGATCAGCCAGTACGCGAAAGCCATGCAGCCGGCGCAGCAGCTCGCGCGCGGCTGACGGTGGTCGGACCGGCTTTCAGCCGTCTCGCCGGTTCGCCGTATGCGCCTGCTTGACGACGCGACGCTCGACCGCGTCTATGTCGACCTGGTGCGCCCGCTGTTATTCGAAGACCTGTCGGTCAGCGCGGCACCAGAGCTGATCATGGTGGGCGGCCAGCCGGGGGCCGGCAAGACGGCCGCGACAGTACAGGCGGTACGTGAGCTCATGCGTCACGGCGACGGCGTTGCCTATATCAACGGTGACGAGTTGCGGCCGTTTCATCCGCAATACGCGGCGCTGGTGGCGGCAGACCGGAGCACGGCCGCCGACAAGACCGGAGCCGATGTGGGCCTGTGGGTCGAGCGGGCCATTCGGGAGGCCGCCGCCGGGCGCTTTCATGCCGTCATCGAGACCACGATGCGCCAGCCCGAGGTTGTTCGTCGCACCGCAGAACAGTTCACGGCACAGGGGTTCCGGTTCGAGATGCGTGTCGTCGTCGTGGATCCCGAAGCCAGCCAGCTGGGCATCTACGAGAGGTTTGCGACGGGCCTGGCATCGCCCAGCGCGTTGCCGAGGTTCACGCTGCCGAGCTACCACATCGATGCGGTTGCGCGCATCCCGAAGACGTTGGCGGCGGTGGTCAAGTTGGCCAAGGTCGTCCGCTTTGTCGACAGGCAGGGGCGCGAGCTCTATTCGTCGGGTGCTTCGAAAGTGTCGCCGGTCAAAGCGCTTGAAGACCTTCGGCGGCAACCGCTGCCGGACGGCGAGTGTCAGCGCATCGCAGGGCAGTGGGCGGCGCTGGTTCAGCGGCTGGACCGGGATGGCGTGCCGGTCGTGGTTCGCGAAGGCGTGCGGTCCGAGCAGGCGCGTTTCGCGGCGTTGCTGGTGCAGTGCAGGGTGGCACCGTCGGGGCGGCCACAGGAAGGGCTTGACCGGTAGGGCGTGTGTCGTTCGACGAGGGCGTCAGGATGGTTGCCATCGGGTGATTGGTAAGGCTCAGATCCAGGACGGTCCGAACCCGGCCAGAGGCTTTTTCGCGGGAGCGAAAACCGGGATGCCCATTCCAGGCGCGCGCAGTCGCGCTTGGTCCTGACCCGAGGTCAGGGACTGACGGCACGCCGTCACCTTCCAGGCCACCCTAGCCCTGCGCGCTTCGCTTGTCGGAAGACACCAGTTCGGTGGAGTGGTGGGGGTGTGGGTTGCTGAGTCGACCCACCGTATCACGTCGTTCTCGCCGTCAAGGTCTACGCGAGCGCGGGGCGCTCGCTTGCGCCCTTCGGTCGTCTTCGAACCCTGACCGCTGCGCTGCGACGTGAGGGATTCGGTCTCGGGCAATCCCGCCCGATCAAGACCGGAGATCCTCATGTCGCAGTCTTCATTCGCTTTCGCTATTTCTTCTACGGAAGCCCGTTTCACGAACGCGCTGCTGGTCCGTGACGTCGATGGCCAGTACCGCGTGGCCAGTGCCGATGAAGTTCTCTCGCAGGCTTGGTGCGTACTCGCAGATCGCGTGAAGCCCGGCGTGACGCTGTCGTCGCCGCAAGCTGTCAAGGACTACTTGCGTCTGGAAATCGGGCTGCTGGAGCACGAAGTCTTCTGCGTTGTCTTCCTGGATGCCCAGCATCGTGTCATCGAGCTGCGGCAGATGTTCCGGGGCACCGTGACGCAGACCTCGGTGTACCCCCGCGAAGTCGTCAAGGAAGCGCTGCAGCTCAATTCCAGCGCCGTGATCCTGGCGCACAACCACCCTTCGGGCGCCGCAGAGCCCAGCCGCGCAGACGAGCATCTGACGCAGACGCTGAAGAGCGCACTCCTGATGTTCGATGTCCGGGTGCTGGATCACCTGATCGTCACTTCGACGGCCGTACTGAGCATGGCCGAACGCGGTCTTATCTGACGCGCTGGCCTTGGGGCGGCAGCAGTGTCGCCCCTTCTTTCTTCGCCTGCAGCACGGGCGGTGGGCTCGCACCCACACGACGAACCCAGACCGGAAGTGCGCCGCTGCGCGGCGGTCGATCGCTCACCCTGCAGGTTCGCGCGAGTTGCCAGTGCTGTGGAGAGCCGGTCGTTGCGCCCGCATGGCCCGCGCAG
>JANXTP010000029.1 GCA_025352345.1 Burkholderiales bacterium
TTGCTGTCGAGCACCGCAATGCCGTGGGCGCGCAGCCGTTCGCTGCTTTTCTCGCTGCTGGAGACGGCGCCGGTGATCTGGTCGCGCATCGTCGCCAGCGCGTCGATGAAGCAGTTGACGGTAGAGCCGGTGCCCACGCCCACGATACTGCCCGGCACCACGTGCGCCAGCGCGGCGCGGCCGACCATCACTTTCAGTTCGTCCTGGGTCATGACAAGGAAACCGTTTGAGACAATCTTCAATTATCCCGCGCACCCTTCATGGCCCTCCTCCCCTACGCACTGACCCGCCCGTTCCTGTTCGGCCTCGACCCTGAACAGGCGCACGACCTGACGCTCGACACCCTCGCGCGCATCCAGCACACGCCATTGATGTGCGCGATCCGCCAGACGCGCGTCGACGACCCGGTGACGGTGGCCGGCCTGCGCTTCCCGAACCGCATCGGCCTGGCGGCCGGGCTCGACAAGAACGGCCGCTGCATCGATGGCTTTGGTGCACTCGGGTTCGGCTTCATCGAAGTCGGCACGGTGACGCCGCTGGCACAGCCCGGCAACCCGAAGCCGCGGATGTGGCGACTGACCGACGCACACGCGCTGATCAATCGCCTCGGCTTCAACAACGACGGTCTCGCCACTTTCGTGGGCAATGTGCAGCGAGCCCAGTTTCGGCGACAAGGCGGCATCCTCGGCCTGAACATTGGCAAGAACGCGGCCACGCCGATCGAACGCGCAGTCGACGACTACCTGACCTGCCTCGATGGTGTGTACCCGCATGCCGATTACGTGACAGTCAACATCTCGTCGCCGAACACCCAGAACCTGCGCGCGCTGCAAAGCGACGACGCGCTCGACGCACTGCTCGGCGCGCTGTCGGAACGCGACGCCACACTGGCCCAGCGCCACGGCCGCAAGGCACCGATGTTCGTGAAGATCGCACCCGACCTCGTCGAAGATCAGATTCGAGTGATCGCCAAGACGCTGAAGCACCACGGCATCGGTGGCGTGATCGCGACCAACACCACCATTTCTCGGGAAGCAGTGAAGCAGCTGCCGCATGCCAACCAAACCGGTGGCCTCTCAGGGGCTCCAGTCTTCGAGGCCAGCAACACGGTGATCCGCCAGTTGCGTGCTGAACTCGGCACGGGGTATCCGATCATTGGCGTCGGCGGTGTGATGAGCGGGGCCGATGCAGTGGCCAAGATCGCGGCCGGGGCTGACCTGGTGCAGATTTACACCGGCTTCATCTACAAGGGGCCGGAGTTGGTGAGTGAGGCGGCGCTGGCGTTGAAACAGAACTTATCGAAGTGATGCGCAAGAGCGCTGCGATGGGGCACCACCGAGTTTGTCGACGAAGATCTTCGCGCGCCTCAGTGGTGCGGCTGCCAAGGGCGTGGGGTGACCGGCGCAGCGAAGTAAAGGAGGAGGGCCGGATTGGTCTCACCTGAAGCGTTGGAGCGGTGACCCGGCCCGGGGGACATAAACGGAGCCGGTCACCCCGCGCCCTTGGCAGCAAGAACAACTCAAGCCATTTCAGTGCAACGGCACACCCGTCTTCGACTGCAGCTCTTCGAGACTGACCCCCGCGGCCAGTTCGACCACCTTCAGGCCCTCAGGTGTCACGTCCATCACCGCTAGGTCCGTGATGATGCGATTCACCACCCCCAGACCCGTCAACGGCAAGGTGCAGTTCGGGATGATCTTCAGGTCGATCGTGCCGTCCTTCTTCTTCGCGACGTGCTCCATCAGCACGATGACGCGCTTGACACCTGCTACCAAATCCATCGCGCCGCCCATGCCCTTGACCATCTTGCCGGGGATCATCCAGTTCGCCAGGTCACCGTGCTCGCTGACCTGCATCGCGCCCAGGATGCTCAGATTGATCTTGCCGCCGCGGATCATCGCGAAGCTGTCGTGCGAGCCGAAGATCGACGAACCGGGGATCGTCGTCACCGTCTGCTTGCCGGCGTTGATCAGGTCGGCATCCACTTGGTCTTCGGTGGGGAAGGGGCCGATGCCCAGCATGCCGTTCTCGCTCTGCAGCCACACTTCCTTGTCGGTCGGCACGAAATTGGCCACCAGCGTGGGGATGCCGATGCCCAGGTTCACGTAGAAGCCGTCCTTCAGTTCCTTGGCGGCGCGGGCTGCCATCTGATCGCGGGTCCAGG
>JANXTP010000035.1 GCA_025352345.1 Burkholderiales bacterium
GTGCTCGACAAATACATCTTCGTACGCGATGGATTCCTGCAGCGTCGCCGCAGCCAAGTCTACGACGGCAATCCGCCGGACGCGCCGAAGAATTGATGCTGCAGCCTGCTGAGGCAGGTCTGACGAACAGGCTGGTTCGGCCTGTGTGGACGGCGAGCAGCGAACTTTTCAGCCGCCGCCGCCTCCAATTGCCATGATCGGTCCTGTAGACCGAAGAGAGAATCGCCAAATGATGCAAAAGAAGACACTCGCCGCCCTGTGTGCCGGTTGGCTGACGGTGTTTACACCGGCACTGCATGCGCAAACTGCCGCTGCGCCGACCGCGGCCGCGGCGGCCGCTCAATCGCCGGATCAACTGATCAACCGCTTGTCGAATGAACTGCTCGATGCAGTGCGCGCCGACAAGTCGATCCAGGCTGGCGACACGAAGAAGGTGCTCGTCCTCGTCGACGAGAAGGTGGTGCCTTATGTGAGCTTCCAGCGCATGACCTCGTCGGCGGTGGGGCGCTATTGGCGTCAGGCCACACCCGAGCAGCAGGCCAGCCTGGAAACCGAGTTCAAGACGCTGCTGATGCGCACTTACGCCGGCGCCCTGGCGCAGGTCAAGGATCAGTCGGTGGTCATCAAGCCGTCGCGCAACCTGCCGGAAGACGAAGAGCAGATCGTTCGCACCGAAGTGCGTGGCGGTGGCGGCGATCCGGTTCAGCTCGACTACCGCGTCGAGAAGTCACCGAGCGTGGGCTGGAAGATCTACGACGTCAACGTGCTGGGTGTCTGGCTGGTCGAGAACTACCGCAACAGCTTTGCGCAGGAAATCTCCAAGGGCGGCATCGATGGTTTGATCGCCAAGCTCGGCGAGCGCAACAAGGCGGCAGCGGCTCGCAAATAAGCCCGCCGCACCATCTGCGTATCCCATGTTGACCTTGCCTGCCACCGTCGGCCTGACCGACGCGAAAGCCGTGATGCGTCCGCTGGCCGACGCCATCTCGCGTGAGTCGGCGGACCAATTGACTGTCGATGCCGCCGGTCTGCAGCAATTCGACTCCTCGGCGCTGGCGGTGCTGCTCGAATGCCGCCGTTTGGCCGAAAAGTCGGGTCGTTCGTTTCAGCTCAGTGGTGCACCGCCCCGGCTGAGTCAGCTGGCGCGTCTGTATGGCGTGGCCGAGTTGCTGGGCCTTGCTCCCTTGCCGGAATCCCCAGCAACCGCCTGAGTCCAGCCGCGGGTTGCGGGCCCGGCCGATCGACCCACTCGGCAACCGCTTTACTGTTCTTCCGACCACGCGAAGCCGTCGCGTGCCACCAGCGCGCTCGCCGCGGCTGGCCCCCAGGTGCCTGCCGCATACGGCCGCGGCCCCCCACCGGCTGCGTTGTCGCGTTTCCACGCCTGCAGGATCGGCTCGACCCAGCCCCAGGCCTGCTCCTGTTCGTCGCTGCGCACGAACAGGTTCAGCCGGCCTGCGATCGCTTCGAGCAGCAGGCGTTCATAGGCGCCGACCCGGGTTTCGGGAAACGCCTTGTCGAAGTCCAGGTCTAGCGACACCGCCGACAGTGCTTCGTTCTGGCTGGTGCCTTTGGCGGCCAGCAGGTGCAACTCCAGCCCGTCTTCCGGTTGCAGCTTGATCACCAGCTTGTTCGGCCGGTTGATGCCCGGGAAGATGCTGTGCGGCGTCGGCCGGAAGTTGACGACGATCTGCGCGTCGCGAGCCGCCAGCCGCTTGCCGGTGCGCAGGTAGAACGGCACGCCCGCCCAGCGCCAGTTTTGCACCTCGGTGCGCAGCGCGACGAAGGTTTCGCAGCGGCTGCCTGGGGGCACCTTGACCTCGTCGAGGTAGCCCACCACCGGCTGCCCCGCCGCGTTGCCCGCGCGATACTGGCCGCGCACCACGTCGCGCGCGACGCTGTCGTCGGTGAAGGGTTTCAGCGAACGCAGCACCTTGAGCTTCTCATCACGAATGGCATCGGCGTCATAGCGCGAGGGAGGCTCCATGGCCACCATGCTCAGCAACTGCAAGGCGTGGTTTTGCACCATGTCGCGCAAGGTGCCTGTGCGGTCGTAGAAGTCGCCGCGCGTACCGACGCCGAGACTCTCTGCCAAAGTAATCTGGATGTTGGCAATGCTTTCGCGGCGCCACAGCGGTTCGAACAGCGCGTTGCCAAACCGCAGTGCCATCAGGTTCTGAACTGACGGCTTGCCGAGGTAATGGTCGATGCGAAAGGCTTGGGTTTCGCTGAACACTGAGCGCACCACGCGGTTGATGTCTTGCGCGCTGGCCAGGTCGTGGCCCAGCGGTTTCTCCAGCACCACCCGCACGTTCGCGCCGTTGAGCCCGACCGCACCGAGCTGCTCGCAGACCAGCGGAAACAGGTGCGGGCTGGTGGCCAGGTAGAGCACCACGGTGTCGGCGCCGCGCACGTCGATCCACTGCTTCAACCCGGCGTAATGCGCGGGCTGCGACAGGTCCATGCGGCGGTAGTGCAGCAATTCGGCAAAGCGCGCGAACTCCTCGTCGCTCGGCCGCTTTCCACCTTCGACATCCTGGAAGCGCTCCCTCAGCCAGCCGCGGTACTTGTCGTCACTTTGCTCGTCGCGCGCGACCGACAGGATGCGCCCGCCCGGCGGCAGCTTGCCGTGGCGAAACGCCTGGAACAGTGCGGGCATCAGCTTGCGCCAGGTCAGATCGCCGGTGCCACCGAAAAAAACCAGGTCGAACGACATCCTCAAAGTCCTTTCGCTTGGGTGCTGCGAGCTGCAACACGCCCTGCAGGATAGACGCTAGGAGCGTGCCAGATGCGCACGGTGCAGCGGCTCGGGTTCTAATGTGGTGTGCTCGACCCGCCAGCGTACCCATGAACCAACTCGAACAGCTCAAGCAGTACACCACGGTCGTCGCCGACACCGGCAATTTCAAACAGCTGGCCGCCTTCGCGCCGCGCGACGCGACGACCAATCCGTCGCTGATCCTGAAAGCGGTGCAGCAGCCGGACTATGCGCCGCTGCTGGCCGAGGTCGCCCGTGCGCACCGCGGTGCTGCACTCGATGAGATCGTCGATCGCACGCTGGTGCGTTTCGGATTAGAGATACTGAAGGTCGTGCCCGGCCGGGTGTCGACCGAGGTCGATGCCCGACTGAGCTTCGATGCTGCCGCCACGCTGGTGCGCGCGCACCGCCTCATCGACTTGTACCAGGCCGAAGGCATAGCCCGCGACCGGGTGCTGATCAAGATCGCCGCGACCTGGGAAGGCATCCAGGCCGCGCGCACGCTGGAGCGTGAAGGCATTCATTGCAACCTGACGCTGCTGTTCTCCTTCGCGCAGGCGGTGGCGTGCGGCGAGGCCGGGGTGCAATTGATCTCGCCCTTTGTCGGCCGCATCTACGACTGGTACAAGAAGGCGGCCGGGGCGGCGTGGGACGACGCGGCGAACGCGGGTGTCAACGACCCCGGCGTGAAGTCGGTGGCGCACATCTACCGCCACTACAAGAAGTTCGGCATCGCGACCGAGGTGATGGGTGCGAGCTTTCGCAACGTCGGGCAGATCGTTGCGCTGGCCGGCTGCGACCTGTTGACGATCAGCCCCGAACTGCTCGCGAGCTTGCAAGCCAGCGAGGCGCCGGTGGCCCGCAGGCTCGATCTTGTCGAGGCACTCAACGCGGCGCTCGAGCCGGTCAGTCACACTGAGGCGAGCTTCCGCTACGCGCTCAACGAGGACGCGATGGCCACCGAGAAGCTGGCCGAAGGCATCCGCGCTTTCGCAGCCGATGCGGGCAAGTTGGATGCATTGATTCAGGCCCTGTGAAGGCTTTCTCGACATGATCCGTTGCGACCGCACCGCCGCCTGGGCCGCGCTGAAGGGCCATTTCGAAGCGCATGGCCGCACTTTCGATCTGCGCGAGGCCTTCGCACGCGACCCGGGTCGGTTCGCGTCGCTGAGCTTCGAGGCGCCCGGCGTTTTCGCCGACCTGTCGAAGAACCTGCTCGATGCGGCCACGCTGCATTTCCTGCTCGACCTGGCGCACGAATGCGGCCTCGAGGCGCAGCGCGACGCCATGTTTGCCGGCGAAGCCATCAACACCACCGAAGACCGCGCGGTGCTGCACACCGCGCTGCGTGCACCGCGCGGCCAGGGCCCGCATGGCGACGAGGTGCACGCCGTGCTCGACGCCATGCTGGCCTGGGCCGAGACGGCGCGTGACACCGCAGCGAGCGGCATCCGCCACGTCGTCAACATCGGCATTGGTGGCAGCGACCTCGGCCCGCAGATGGTCGTGCCGGCGCTCGATGCCTTCGTGCACCCAGGCCTGCAGTTCCATTTCGTCTCCAACGTCGATGGTCACGACATCAGCAGCGTGCTGCGCCGGCTGAAGCCTGCCGAAACGCTCTTCATTGTCGCCAGCAAGACCTTCACGACCCAGGAGACGATGGCCAATGCGCAGCTCGCGCGGGCCTGGTTCGAGGCCGAGGGCGGCACCGACATCGCGCGGCATTTCGTCGCCACCACGACGAACGTCGAGGCCGCCGCCGCCTTTGGCATCACCACCACCTTCGGCTTCTGGGACTGGGTGGGTGGGCGCTATTCGCTGTGGTCGGCCATCGGGCTGCCCATCGCGGTCGCCATCGGCGCCGACCATTTCCGCGAACTGCTGGCCGGCGCGCATGCGATGGACCGGCATTTCGCCGAGACACCACTGGCTGCCAATGTGCCTGCGCTGCTGGGCCTGCTCGACGTCTGGTACCGCAACTTCCACGGTGCAGCCAGCCGCAGCGTGGCGCCCTACCACCACGGCCTGCGGCGCCTGCCGGCGTATTTGCAGCAGCTGGAGATGGAAAGCAATGGCAAGCGGGTTGATCGCGACGGTGAACTGCTGCCTTACGCGACCAGCCCGGTGGTCTGGGGCGAACCAGGCACCAACAGCCAGCACGCCTACTTCCAGATGCTGCACCAGGGCTCCGACCTGATCCCGGTTGAGTTCCTGCTGGTGCGCCGGCCGACCTTCGGCAGTGCCGGGCTCAATGACGATCTGATGCCGCGCCTCGAACACCAGCAGACGCTGCTGCTGGCCAACGGGCTCGCCCAATCGCAGGCCTTGATGTGCGGCAAAACCGCCGAGCAAGCGCTTGCCGACTGCCCACTGCCGGCCTCGACGCAGACCGATGCGGCGACCCTGGCCCGCCACCGCAGCTTCCCCGGCAACCGGCCCAGCACCACCTTGCTGCTCGACCGCCTGAACCCGCACAACCTCGGCGCGCTGATCGCGCTGTACGAGCACCGCGTGTTCACCAGCGGCGCGCTGTGGGGCATCAACAGCTTCG
>JANXTP010000072.1 GCA_025352345.1 Burkholderiales bacterium
TTTCATGGCCAAGCTGCTGCATGGCCGCGCCGACGACCTGCTGAGCCTGCTGTGTTTGGCGCGCCCCGCCGGCACCTGCCCGCTGCTGATCGCGCCGGCAATGAACCGAGAGATGTGGGCCCACCCGGCCACGCAGCGCAACGCCGCCCAACTGCGTGCCGACGGCACCCACCTGCTCGGCCCCGACAGCGGCGAGCAGGCCTGCGGCGAAGTGGGCGACGGCCGCATGCTCGAACCTGAGCAGCTGCTGGAGGCATTGATCGGCTTCTTCCGCCCGAAGCCGCTCCGGGGCAAGCGGGTGCTGATCACTGCCGGGCCCACCTTCGAGCCGATCGACCCGGTGCGCGGCATCACCAATTTGTCCAGCGGCAAGATGGGGTTTGCGATCGCGCGGGCGGCGGCCGAAGCGGGGGCTGAGGTCACGCTGGTGGCCGGGCCGGTGCACCTGACCACCCCGCGCGGGGTGCGGCGCGTCGATGTGCGCACCGCTTTGCAGATGGCCGACGCGGTCATTCCGTTGGCGCCGACGCAGGATGTGTTCATCGCCACTGCCGCAGTGGCCGATTGGCGGCCCGCCAGCCTCGCCGAGCAGAAGATCAAGAAGAACGGCAGCAAGGTCGCGCCGATCTTCGAGCTGACCGAGAACCCCGACATCCTGGCGGCGGTCGCCCAACAGGCACTGGTGGCTGGCCAGCCGTTCTGTGTCGGCTTCGCGGCTGAGAGCCACGATCTGCTCAAGCATGCGCGTGAAAAACTTGAACGCAAGCAAGTGCCGCTGATCGTCGGCAACTTGGGTCCGGCGACCTTCGGACGCGACGACAACGCGCTGGTGCTGGTCGATGCGCAGGGTCACCGCGATCTGCCGCTGGCCGACAAGCTGACGCTTGCCCGGTGGCTGATCGCCGACATCGCGCAGCGGCTGACATCCACGGAGACACCAGCATGACGACGATTGATGTGAAGCTGCTCGACGAGCGCATGGCCAAGGTATTACCGACCTATGCCACCCCGGGCAGCGCAGGGCTTGACCTGCGTGCCTGCCTCGATGAGCCCCTGCTGATCGAGCCCGGCCAGACACGATTGATTCCGACCGGCCTGTCAATCCACATCGCCGATCCCGGACTGGCCGCGATGATTCTGCCGCGCTCGGGGCTGGGGCACAAACACGGCATCGTGCTCGGCAACCTGGTGGGCCTGATCGACTCCGACTACCAGGGCCCGCTGATGGTCAGCTGCTGGAACCGCAGCCAGGCGGCTTACACCGTGCAGCCGATGGAACGCATTGCGCAACTCGTCATCGTGCCGGTGGTGCAGGCGAGCTTCCGCCGTGTCGAAGCATTCGACGTGTCGGACCGCGGCGCCGGCGGCTTCGGATCGACCGGAGCACGCTGACGCCGCGTTGCCCGGTCAGTGCCGATCATTGCAAGTCAATGCAAATGGGGGCCGGGCGGCATCGCGTTGAGCACGCTGAAGGCCGGTTGCCCGACGCTGCCCGCCTCGATCTCGTCGGCCGTGGCGGTACGCACGTCCTGCACCCTCAGGTGGAGTCGCAGTGCCAGCCCGGCCAGCGGGTGGTTGCCGTCGAGCACGACATGCGTCGGGTACACCTCGGTGACGGTGTAGACCACGTCGGCAGGCATGTCGGGCGTCACCGCACCTGCGGGCACACCCTCGAACTGCATGCCGACCTCGATGCCGCCCGGAAACACCGAGCGTTCCTCGAAGAACACCAGGCCGGCTTCGTAGTCGCCGAAAGCCTGTTCAGGTTCGAGATGCAACGAAGCTTCGAAGCCGACCGTCTGGTCGAGCACTGCGGCTTCCACCTGTTCGAGCAGGTCGACACCGCCATAGAAAAATTCCACCGGCTGCGCCAGTTCATCGATCAACTGGCCTTGGGCGTCTTCGAGTCGCCAGGTGAGGGCGACAACGCAAGGGGATTGGATGTGCATCGAGAAATGATCGCACATGGACAATCATGCGCATGACCATCGACACCCCGACATCGCTGCTGGGCGGGCTCAGCCCGCAGGCCTTCATGCGCCGCCATTGGCAGAAAAAGCCCTTGCTGATCCGCCTGGCCCTGCCGGCCGCCGAACCGGGGCTCGACCGCGCCGCGCTGTTCGCGCTGGCGGCCACTGAGGGGGTCGAGTCGCGGTTGATCGAGCAACGCGATGGCCGCTGGTCCTTGCGCCATGGGCCGTTCAGCCGGCGCCAGTTGCCGCCGCTGTCACGGCCTGGCTGGACGCTGCTGGTGCAGGGCGTCGATCTGCATTTGCAGGCCGCACACCGCTTGCTGTCACGCTTCCGCTTCGCCTCCGATGTGCGGCTCGACGACGTGATGATTTCCTACGCCTCCGATGGCGGCGGTGTTGGTCCGCACATCGATTCCTACGATGTCTTCTTGCTGCAATTGGCGGGCCGCCGCCGTTGGCGCATCGGCCGCACGAAGCAGCCGATGCTGGTGCCCGACATGCCTTTGAAGATCCTCGCGAACTTCGAGCCTGAACACGAATGGATGCTGGAGGCGGGCGACATGCTGTACCTGCCGCCGGGCTGGACGCACGATGGCGTGGCCGATGGGGAGTGCCTCACGGCGTCGATCGGCTTTCGGGCACCCACGCTCAACGAAGTCGGCATGCAGGTGCTGCAGCGGATGCTCGATGGCAGTGATGATGACGAGGGTGCGGGAACCCGCTACCGCGATGCGTCACAAGTTGCCACCGATCAGCCTGCATGTATCCCCGCAGGTTTGACCGAGTTTGCCGTCGATGCGGTCAGGCGCCTGGTCGACGATCCGTCCTCGCTGCACTGTGCGCTGGGCGAATGGCTGAGTGAGCCGAAGCCGCAGACCTGGTTCGAGCCGGTTGCTGCCTTGCCCGGCCGCCGCGCCGTGGCGCTCGACCGGCGCACCCGCATGCTCTACGACGGCATGCATGTGTTCATCAATGGTGAATCCTTTGTGTCCTCGGGGCGTGACGCCCGCCTGATGCAGCGCCTGGCAGACCACCGCGCCCTCGATGCGAAGGCAGTGGCTCAGCTCGGGGCCGACGCTTGGGAGCTGTTGCAGTCCTGGGTGTTCCAAGGCTGGTTGCATGCTGTTGAGGGCGAGCCCGGAAATTGAGACACTGTGTCTGAGGCAAGCACAGCGAGGAGATTGAAGCGTGAATCTTCCAGCCGATGGTGTGATCGACAACCGAGCCCAGTTCCAGGCCGCCGTGCGATCGGCATTTGCCGAGATTGCTGCCGCAGGAACGCGCGAAATCTGGATGTGCGACGAGGACTTTGCCGATTGGCCGCTCAACGATCCGCAGGTCGTCGAGCATCTGTCAAATTGGGCCAGTGCGCACCGCTGCTGCACCGTGCTGGCCAGCCGTTACGACGGCCTTCAGAGGCAGCATCCCCGCTGGGTCCAATGGCGGCGGCAACGGTCGCATGTGGTGCATTGCCGGGCACCCGATGAATCGCTTACGTACCCCTTGCCCTGTGTGTTGCTGGCCCCGGGTTGTGTCACGCTGCGCCTGATTGACCGAGAGCGTTGGCGCGGATCGCTGTCCACCGACCTGGCCGACGCCGTTGGTGAGCGGGAGCGGCTTGACGCGCTGATGCAACGTTCCGTCGACGCCTTCCCGTCGAGCACGCTCGGTTTGTGATTCATTTTCCGGCCGCGCCATATACTAGCGGGCTGTAGCCTAAGGGTTTGTTGGCCTTTAGCTCCTGAGTTTTGGG
>JANXTP010000085.1 GCA_025352345.1 Burkholderiales bacterium
GGCATCGACATGCCGGTCGAACCAGTCGTTGACCGCCTGGCTGCTGGCACAGACCAGCGGGCCAGCCAGCAGCACGCCAGTGACGATCAAAAACCAGCGGCCATCGGGCGCGACACCGGAGGCGATCACCCCGCAACAGAAGGCCCACATCGGCGGAAACCAGGTGATTGGTTTCAGCAGTTCAGCAACGACGGGCCAAGCGGGAACCGATGAAGGAGCAGGCAAGGTACGAGACGACATGCCGATGATTTTGTGATTGACACTTGCGAGTGTCAATCTAAACTTACACTTATTGCGGCTGCCTTCGATCGTGAAGACACTGGCTATGCAGTATCTCGAGAGCCACACCACCGATGAAGCCCGGCACTTTCTTTGAACACGGTTTTCCCGCCCCTGCCGATGCTGAATCGACGGGTGGTGTCGGCGCAGTGCCCACCGCCCTGGTGATCGGCAGCGGCTTTGGCGGCCTGGCAGCCGCCATCCGCCTGCGGGCTCGGGGCTACCAAGTCACGGTGCTGGAAAAGCTCGATGCCCCTGGCGGCCGCGCCTACGTCCACCGGCAGGACGGCTACACCTTCGATGCTGGGCCGACCATCATCACCGTGCCCTTCATGCTGGAGGAGCTGTGGGCGCTGTGCGGGCGCACGATGTCCGACGACGTCGAGTTGCGCCCACTCGATCCGTTCTATCGAATCCAGTTCGACGATGGCAGCCACTTCGACTACAGCGGTGACTTGGCTGCGATGCGCGCCGAAGTCGCCCGCTTCGCGCCATCGGATCTGGCCGGCTTCGACGGCTTCATGGCCGAATCCGACCGCTGCTACAAGCTGGGCTTCGAGGAACTGGCCACCGTTGCCTTCGACACCGTCGGCGACCTGCTGGCGGCCGTGCCGTCGATGATGAAGATGCGCGCCTGGCAGACGCTGTACGCGATGACGGCCCGGCATCTGCGCGATCCGAAGCTGCGCATCGTGTTCAGCTTCCATCCGCTGCTGATCGGCGGCAATCCGTTCGCCTGCACTTGCGTCTACAGCCTGATCACCGCGCTCGAACGCAAGTTCGGCGTGCACTGGGCGATGGGGGGCACCGGTACCTTGATTCAAGGCCTGGTCAGCCTGCTGGAAGGCAGCGGCGCGCGCTTGCGATTGAACGCCGAGGTGCGGGAGATCACCTGCGTGCCCACACCCGGAGCTCAGCCGCGCGCCACTGGCGTCACGCTGGCCAGCGGCGAGCACCTGGCGGCCGACATCGTGGTGTCAAACGCCGACACGGCATGGACCTACCGACACCTGATCCGCCCGGAATTCCGACGTCATTGGAGCGACCGCAAGATCGACAAGGGCCGCTACTCGATGAGCCTGTTCGTCTGGTACTTCGGCACCGATCGCCAGTACCCCGACGTGCCGCACCACATGATGGTGCTGGGCCCACGCTACCGCGAGTTGCTCAACGACATCTTCAAGGAACATGTGCTGGCCGAGGATTTCAGCCTCTACCTGCACCGCCCGACCGCCTCCGACCCGTCGATGGCGCCACCCGGCTGCGACACGTACTACGTGCTGGCGCCAGTGCCGCACCTCGACAGCGGCACCGATTGGCAGACCAAGGCAGAGCCTTATCGGCAGGCCATCGCCGACGCGCTCGATCGCAAGGTGATGCCGGGCTTCCAGAAGCACATCGCCACCTCGCGCATCACCACGCCGCAGGACTTCCACGACCGGCTGCTGTCCTTCAAGGGCGCGGCGTTCGGGCTGGAGCCGGTGCTGCTGCAAAGCGCCTGGTTCCGTCCGCACAACCGCAGCGAAGACATCGCCGGCCTCTTCATGGTCGGTGCCAGCACCCACCCCGGCGCGGGTGTGCCCGGCGTGCTGGCCTCGGCCAAGGCACTCGAATCGGTGGTGCCGGATATCACCTCGTTCGCCGCACCCGACCCCACGATCCTGGCCGCGGCCTGATCCGATCGAAAAACACAAGGAGCCTCATGCAGCCCCAACAAGTCGTGGCCGATCGCCTGATCGATCACCTGCCCCTCCCATCGCTCAGCCTGGTGTCCAGCCAGCGCACAGGCCCCGACAACCGGCACAGCATGGACCTGCACGACTGCGAATCGCTGATGCGCAGCGGATCGAAGACCTTCTTCGCCGCGTCGCTGGTGCTGCCGGGCCGGGTGCGTGCACCGGCTACCGCGTTGTATGCGTTCTGTCGGCTGGCTGACGACACCATCGACCTGGAAAGCCACCTCCACGGTGGGCCGATGGGAGCGTTGCATCACCTGCAGCACCGCCTGCAGCGCATCTATGACGGCTGCCCGTCGCCGGTGCCGGCGGACCGGGCTCTGTCGACCGTGGTGGCGCAGTTCAACATCCCGAAAGCTTTGCTCGATGCCCTCTTGGAGGGCTTCGAGTGGGACTTGCAATCCCGCCGCTACGAGACCATCGCGCAGTTGCACGACTACGGTGCTCGCGTCGCGGGGACCGTCGGTTCGATGATGGCCATCATCATGGGCGCGCGCAGCCCACAGGCGCAGGCGCGGGCGTGTGAGTTGGGTCTGGCAATGCAGCTGACTAACATCGCACGTGATGTCGGCGAAGACGCGCGCAACGGGCGCCTCTACCTGCCGCGCGACTGGATGCGCAAGGCTGGCATCGACCCCGATGAATGGCTGCGCGCACCCGCCTTCAGCCCGGCCTTGGGCTCGGTGGTGGCACGGCTGTTGGCCGAGGCCGACACGCTGTACGAACGCGCCGCACTTGGCATTCCAGCACTGCCACGTGATTGTCGGCCGGCGATCCAGGCGGCCCGTCTGGTCTATGCCGACATAGGCCGAGAAGTCGCGCGGGCGGGCTTCGACTCGGTGTCCCGACGCGCCTGCGTGTCGTCGCAGCGCAAGCTGGGATTGATGGCAGTGGCCTTCGGTGCCGCGGCCATGTCACCGGCGCGGCGCCAGCGGGCAGAGCTCAACGACCTGGCTCCGGTGCCGGCCATCCAGCACCTGGTCGATGTGGCGGCCACCACGCCCATCGCACAGCCAGCCGACATCGGCCCGGCAGCAGAAAATCTGGCTCGCAAGCCACGCTTCGATGAACGCATGTTGTGGACGATCGGCCTGTTCGAGCGTCTCGAAGAACGCCAGCTCGCGAGCAACTCCTTCGCCGGCGCCGGGCAGCAAGCGCCCTCGGTCTTCAGCGGCTGACGGCAGCGGCAGCGTGCGCTGACTCGCTCAGTCAGCGCACCCGCGGCATCCGCCACGGCAGCATCAGTTGCACAGCGGTGGACACCAGACGCGGCACGTTCAGTGTCTCGTGCACCGAGGCCACGGCCTCGCCGAGCAGTCCCGATGACAACACCGAGCGCACGTAGAACGGCGTGTCCTCCAGCGTCTGCTTGACGACTGCAGGCTGCTGCGCGTCGGTGCGCATCGTGCGGCCGATGCGCCAGGCGGTGCGCGGCAGCGGCTGACGCTCGGGCGGCGTGAAATGCTCGAACTCTCCCGAGGGCTGAAAGCGCACCGCGATCACCCGGTCGCTGCCCTGCTTCTGGCGCACGTCGTAGATCACGCCGGTGCTGCCGTCTTTCAGCGGCGCGCGCGACCAGTCCCATTCGGTGAACGGCCGATCGATCGGCTCATCGCCTTCGTTCGAATCGAGGTAGGCGTGGCCGGACCACTTCATCGACGGTGCGTCGAATTCGACCTCGACCCGCGAGCACGGCGCGATCGGCCCCCAACGGTGCAGACCGCCATCGTCGAGCGACGCCACGAAACCGCACAGGCCTTTCGGATAGACGCGCACCTGTCCCCGCACGCGCCTCGGGATCGGCGCGGTGATCTCGTCGATGTCGATCGTCAAGCATTCGCCGTTCCAATGCAGCTGGCTCGGCCCGACGGCGAAGCGGCTGGCGTCGCGCGTCATGCTGGCGCGGCTGCGCTCGGTCATCGTCCAGCGCTTGGCAGCCTGGCCGTACAGCGCAACGTTGATCGAGCAGTGGTTCTCGGGATCGGCGCTGCCACTGCGACGCGCCCAGGCGTAATAAGGCGAGAAAACGCTGCCGACGAAGGCGATGATGCTCAGCGCGTGTTGCCCGTCGTCGCTGACCGCATCGACATACCACCAGAGATAGCCCCCCGGCGGGACAGGCTGGTCGAATCGAGGTGCCCCAGCAGCGTCTCGGCCGCCAGCCGCCCGGACATCGCCGCCATCGGCACGCCCGGCCCCGGGTGCACGCTGCCCCCCGCCAAGTACAGCCCCGGCAACCGGCTCTGTGCCGCTGGCCGCTGAAACACCCCCATCCAGCCGTTCGCCGCCTGGCCGTACAGCGCTCCGCCCGTCGCCGGGAACAGGCGATGGAAATCGCCGGGCGTCGTCAGCACCGTGTTGTGGGGTGTCCGATAGATGGTCAGTCCGCTGCGCTGCATCAGCGCAAAGTGGGTCTGCTCGCATGCTTCGATCTCCGAGGGTTCAAGGGGCGCTGAATCGCCGTTTGCCGGCGCGTTGACCAGGCACAGCAGCCGCTCCGGTCCGCTGCCGTCCGGGTCACCGTCGCGCGCGGGCAGGTGGCCGCTGTCATCGCGGTCCTGCGCGCAGACATAGACCGTGCCTTCACGCGGCAGGTGGCCGCGCTGGAAGATGTCAGTGAACTCCGACGCGTAGTCGGCATTGAAGAACACGTTGTGCCGCACCAGCGGAAAGCCGGAGGTGCGCGCGTTTATCGACCAAGTCATCGCGGACAGCGATCGGCCTGTGGCGGGCACCGGCGACACGGCGCGGATGCAGTCGGCGCCCAGCAAGCCCAGTGGCAGCGCTGCGGCGTCGCCGTTGAAAACCACCGAGTCGGCGTCGAGGCATTCGCCGCCTGCCAGCCGCACACCGCAGGCCTGCCCATCGCGCACCAGCACCTGCTCGCAGGCCTGCCCATAGCGGATCGTGGCGCCGCGCTGCTTTGCCAGATCGGCCAAAGCGGTCGCCACCGCCAGCATGCCGCCATCGACCGCCCAGACGCCGTCCATCTCGACCTGCGCCACCAGCATCAGCGTGGCGGGCGCCGCAAACGGCGACGATCCGCAGTAGGTGGCGTAGCGGCCGAACAGCTGCTGCAGCCGCGGATCGTGAAAGTGCTTGGCCAGTGATCGCCACAGCGACGCAAACGGCCCGAGCCCGGCCAGCACCCCCAGGCCGCGTGGCCCGAGATCGCGTGCCATGCCGAGCAGTGTCGGCCGCTGCGAGCGGATGTACGGCCCTTCGAGGGTGTCGTAGACGGTGCGCGCTTGTGCGCAGAACTGCAGGAAGCGGCGCGCCTCGTTTGGCCCGGCGAATCGCCCAATCGCGTCGGCAGACTGCGCCGCATCGGCGAAGAGATCGAGTCGTTCGTCAGCACTCCAGGCATGCCGCGCCAGCACGCCCAGCGGCTGCAGACGCAGCTGCTCGGTCAGCGACGAACCGGCAGCCGCGAAGATCTGCTCGAATACCCAACGCATCGTGAATACGGTCGGGCCGGAATCGACGCCGGCACCGCCGACCATCACCCGGCGCATCTTGCCACCCGGCGTGTCAGCGCGCTCGACCAAGGTGACCTGCAGCCCGCGACAGGCCAGCAACAGCGCACTGACCAGGCCAGCGACCCCAGCGCCAATGACCACCACGCGGTGTTCGCGCAAGGCCTCAGCCATAGCGTCGCCCCAGCCAGGTGCCCTGCGCATCACTGGGCACAAAGCGCACGAACATCGACTCGGAAAAATAGCCGTGACGCTGCGCTGCCTTGATCGCTTCCAGGTGCGCACCGCTGCGCGCGTAGGCATCCATCTGCGCGACGCTGTCCCACATCGTGAAGGTGGCCTGACGCAACAGCGGCACCTCGCCTAAACCCGCCGAGAACAGGCACCCTGGCGCCCCATCGAGCGAACGCTGGGTCAGAGGCGCCTGCCGCCAGAAGGCCGCCGACTTCGGCAGACGGATCGATGCGCGGGTCAACGCCGCGATCGGGCCGCGCGCAGGCACCTGAGCGTTGACCGGCAAGCTCATGCCCGACCAGCTGCCGCGGCAGCTGAAAGCTTTCAGTTTGACAGCGAAGAATTCCCGCGCATGGGAGCGGTAGCTCGCCGCCAGCGACGAGTCGGCCAGAAACGCATCGGCCGCAGGCGCGTCGTCGAACACACAGAACAGGCCCTGACGCGACAGGCTGGGCCGCAGCCCGAAACCCGATTCATACCCACTGCCCAGCACCTTGAAGAAGCGCAAGCCCGGGATGCGGTAGAGATCGAAGCGGCCGATGACGAACCGGCCGTAACCCCATGCCCTGGACCCGGGTGCAATGTCCACCAGCACCAGCATGGCGACCGCGCCACGATCCACCCTATTTTTCGCCTTCGGAGACCGGGTCGCTCAGCCCATAGCGGCGCAGCTTGACGTACAGGCTTTGCCGCGACAGGCCCAACATCTCGGCAGCCGCCGCTCGGTTGTCGCGAGTCAGCTCGAGCGCGGCTTCAATGCACAGCTGCTCGATCAGGTCGGTGGTTTCGCCGACGATGTCTTTCATCGGCACCCGCCCGACCAATTCCGACAGCTGACCGACCGAGCGCGGCAGTTCCTTGGCTGCACGAGCATCGTTGTTCAAACGGCGACTGACATCGCGGATCGTGAAGCCGAGGCAAGACTGCTCGCTGTCAGACACCATCGCCGCCGAGATTTCCACGTCGCTGGGCGTGCCCTGGTCACTGCGCAGCGTGGTCGGGAAGAGCCGCACCGAGCCGCGCTGCCGCAGCGTCGCGATCAGCACATTCAGCTCAACGCCGGTACGCCCGAGCCAGCGCCCAAGCGATTCACCACGCACCTGCTTTTCTGACTGCACCTGAACCAGCTGGATGAAGGACTCATTGGCTGAAATGACCACACCATCAAGGTCGGTAATCACCACGCAGTCGGGCGAGATCTGCATCAGCTTGACCAGCATCGAATGCGCGCCAGGCGCAGACAGCACCGCACCGTCAGACGCCACTTGCGACAGTCGCAACACCAGCATCGAGCCAGTTTCCTGGCGGAACATCGAACCAGCAACCGACAACTCATCGCCCCCGTCCGCAAGATGCACACGGATATCGTCAGTCTTGCCGGTCGCGCGCAAGGCGCCCAGCATGCTCTGCACCGCATCGGCACCGCGTTCGTCCAGCCCCAGCGGGAAAGACGAACCGACCAGCTTGCGCGACACATCAGCGAGCAGCGCATGAGCCGCCGGATTGGCTTCGGTAACTTTCTGGGTGACGCTGTCGATGATCAGCACGCCTTCGTTCGAACCCTGGAACAGGTGCCGGTAGCGAGATTGCGCATCGCGCAATCGCCAGTGCTCGTGCAGCGAGGCTTGCTGTGCATCCACCAGGCTTTGCTGCATGGCGGCCATCGCGCGCAGGTCGCGCCCATAAACCACCGAGCGGCCTGGCATTTCGGCAGAGGGATCGCTGTCGACCTTGACCGCGCAATACGACAGCGGCAGATCCGCGCCCGAGTCTGATGGATGGTTGACCTGCCGCCAGCGCGGCATGGCCTGCGAGTCGGCGTCACGCAGCAGGGCTTCGATCTTCGGCCGACTCTCCTTGGTGACGGTCTGGATCCAGGGCTGTCCGATCCAGAGGTCGTAACCCAGGTTTTTCAGGCTGTCACTGCCAAACGCCATGTCGCAAATTACGCCATTGGCGTCTACGACCAAGGAGACATCGGCCGCAGCGGCAATGAGTTTGCCGACCGAATCGATCGTCAGGTGCCCCAAAGACCGCGAGGGCTGCGCAAACGCGATCATCGCGTCTCACCGTGGGAGGTAAAGCGGGCAAAGCTCATGAGGCGAGGTCTAGAGTAAACCCTGAGCGTATCAGCGACAACGGACTCGATTGGCAATCAAGGCCTCGGCAGCAAGCGGTGCATGCTTGCCGTCCTTGCTTGTCGCGTCGGCACCGACGATCGCCACAAACTCGGGGTTGAGCGTGAAGATCGGCCCGCCCACCAGAATACCGATTTCCCGGTTGCGCGACATCTGCCGCACCGAGGCGATGCAAGTGGTCAGCCAGTCGAGTCGGGCGTCGCTGCCCACCGAAAACCCGATCACGTCGAACCACTCGCGGCGGACCATGTCGATGGCCTCATCACGGTAGGCACCCTGCCCGCCGGCGACTTCCCATCCCGCATGCATGAAGAACTCAGCGACCATCGACAGGCCGAAGGTGTGCTGCTCCCCGGGCGCCGGCACCAGCAGCGCGCGACGCGCATTCGCTGGAAATTCAACCTCGGTGCCGAACGACGGGCTGAGCTCTTGCAGCACATGCTGCAGCCGGCCCAGGGCAATGGTGACATCGGTGAAGTCACACAGATCTTCCGTCCACATGCACCCGAGGTGGTTGGCCGCCGGCGCCAGCAGGTCCAGGAACAACATTTCGATGGACATGCCCTGTTCGCGCAGCGTCTCGATGCATTTCGAGATCGGCAGGTCTTCGCGCCGCAACACCAGTTGAACAAACGCCTCGACATCGGCAGCGGTGGGCGGTGGACACAGGCAGGCAGCAGGGAGCATTTCGCTCATGGGCATGGCTCGATGGGCCTCGACGAGCCGTGGAATCACTTCGGCTTCGAGGGTTTTTACGAGGCGACTCATCCGTTCTTCGGCTGCCGGTCGCTCCAGCCGCGCCTGCAGCCATGTCGGCGAATCGGTATTGAAGGGAAGCCGGTGGACCTCGGACCAGCAATCGGTGTCGGCCTCTTCAGATGTGGCACCAGCATTCTGCGGGTCGGGCGACAACGCTTGGGGCGTCATTCGGGTCATTGCAACTCTCCTGGCAGAACGGGCTCTCTGATTGCGATGCACGTTCGTCGATGGCGGAGACCGCTGCGCTGAGATTTTACCAAGCTGTACGCGGCGGTCTGGGGGATGACCCGCCAGAAAAGCCATTGAGAACGCAGGCTCCCCGGAATTCCTGACCAAAAGAGCATGCAACACCTCGGGCTGACTGTCCACCCTGCAAGCACCAATGGCTGCGCCACCAAATCTGTTGGCGGCGACCAGCGACTGAATCGCGGCCTCGAACAGCGTGTGAGGCCACCCCGCCTCCGGCATGGCCTGGCTCGGCAACGCCTGCCGAGCGCTGGAGTCCGCAGGAGCCGGCACCAAAGCTGAGGTTTCGCCACGCATTTGCATCGCTGACGCCCAGGTTGAAGACCAGAATGAAGCGCCTACGGCCCAAGGGCTGTCGCGCTGGCGGAGGCATCGAAGACAGGCGCATCGTCGCGACCGCAATTCGACATCTTGCACCGATGATCGACGCCGCCCCGAAAACTGTCAAGATAGATTTACGTCAATCTGGATTGACATTTGCAAAGTCGCCGTCTAAATTTGATTCCATCGAGTCGGAGTCGTCCGAGGAAGTGATGTTTGAAAGAGGGTCCCCGATGAAAGCGAGGCAGCCGCTGTACACCGCCGAAGAACGGGTTCGTCGCGATTCGACGCTGTGGACGCTGGTCCAGGGGATCCTGGCACCGGTGCAATTCCTGGTGTTCCTCGCGAGTCTGTTCTTGGTGCTGCGCTACCTGGCGACCGGTGACGGTTGGGCGCTGGCGACGGGGTCAGTGGTTCTGAAGACGATGACCCTCTACGCCATCATGCTTACCGGCTGCATCTGGGAAAAAGTTGTTTTTGGCCGTTATCTGTTCGCCCCGGCGTTCTACTGGGAAGACGTGTTCAGCATGCTGGTGCTGGCCTTGCACACCGCCTACCTGATCGCGCTGTTTACCAACGGCCTGACCGCGCCACAGCTGATGTACTTGGCCCTGGCCGCCTATGCCACCTACGCGATCAACGCGACGCAATTCATCTTGAAGCTGCGCGCCGCCCGCCTCGACATGGCACGACGCGACGCGATGGCCCGCACGCCGGAGCTGGCCCTGTGAGCCCCGTGATCCCGATCCGCGCGGCGCTGGCATCAGGCTGCGGCGACGCGCCGGTGCTAAAGGAGCGTGGCCAGCGCGAGGTGTTCTGCGGCCTGACCGGCATCATCTGGTTGCACCGCAAGATTCAGGATGCTTTCTTCCTCGTCGTCGGCTCACGCACCTGTGCGCACCTGATCCAGTCGGCAGCGGGCGTGATGATCTTCGCCGAGCCACGCTTCGCGACTGCGATCATCGACGAGCGCGATCTCGCAGGCCTCGCTGACTGCAACGACGAACTCGACCGCGTGGTCACCCGGCTGCTCGAGCGTCGCCCCGAGATCAAGCTGCTGTTCCTCGTCGGCTCTTGCCCGTCCGAGGTCATCAAGCTCGACCTGTCGCGCGCGGCATCGCGCCTGTCCGGTCGTGTCGCACCCGGCGTGCGGGTGCTGAACTACTCCGGCAGCGGTATCGAGACCACCTTCACACAGGGCGAAGATGCCTGCCTGGCCTCGTTGGTGCCGAGCCTGCCAGCGTTATCGGCCGATGCGCCGACCTCGCTGCTGGTCGTGGGCGCTTTGGCCGATGTGGTCGAAGACCAGTTCTCCCGCTTGTTCGCCAGCCTCGGCCTCGGCAGCGCCGAGGCGCCGGTGCGCTTCTTTCCGCCGCGGCATGCAAGCGACCTGCCCGCGGTTGGCCCGAACACCCGATTCCTGCTGGCCCAGCCCTTCTTGGCCGACACCGCACGGGCGCTGGAATCCATCGGCGCACAGCGCTTGCCAGCGCCGTTCCCCCTCGGTGTCGAAGGCACGACGCAATGGCTGCAAGCAGCGGCCACGGCGTTCGGCATCGATGCCGCCACCTTCGATCGCGTTACCGCGCCGGGCCGCGATCGCGCCACCTCTGCGCTGGCGCGCCACAAGGTGCAGCTGGCCGGCAAGCGCGTGTTCTTCTTCCCCGACTCGCAGCTCGAAATCCCGATCGCCCGCTTCCTGGCGCGCGAACTGGACATGCAGCTCGTCGAAGTCGGCACCCCGTACATGCACCGGCAGCACCTGGCCGAAGAACTCGATCTGCTGCCCGCGGGCACCTTCCTGTCAGAAGGCCAGCACGTTGACAATCAGCTCGACCGCTGCCGTGCCACACAGCCCGATATCGTGGTCTGCGGCCTGGGGCTCGCGAACCCGCTCGAAGCCGAAGGCATGACGACCAAATGGGCGATCGAACTCGTCTTCACGCCGATCCACGGCTACGAACAGGCCGCCGATCTGGCCGAGCTGTTCGCGCGGCCGCTGGTGCGCCGCATGAAGCTGGTCGCCTGACCACTCAATCCTCGCCAAAGACACCAGACCATGCAGTTGACGCTCTGGACCTACGAAGGCCCGCCACATGTCGGTGCGATGCGCATCGCCACCGCGCTGAAAGACGTGCACTATGTGCTGCACGCACCTCAGGGCGACACCTACGCCGACCTGCTGTTCACGATGATCGAACGGCTGCCCAAGCGCCCGCCGGTTACTTACACCACCTTCCAGGCGCGCGACCTGGGTGGCGACACCGCGGAATTGTTCAAGACCGCGGCGCGCGACGCCTACGAGCGCTTCAAGCCGAAGGCGATGATGGTGGGCGCCTCATGCACCGCCGAGTTGATCCAGGACGATCCGGGCGGCCTGTGCAAGGCGCTGAACCTGCCGATCCCGGTCGTGGCGCTGGAGTTGCCTTCGTACCAGCGCAAGGAAAACTGGGGCGCATCGGAAACTTTTTACCAGATGGTGCGGGCGCTGGCCGGCCCCAATGCGCCCGCTCCCGGCACGACCAAGCCCGGTCGAGCCGCGGGCGCACGGCCGCGCTGCAACATCCTCGGCCCGGCCGCACTGGGCTTCCGGCACCGCGATGACTTGCGAGAGATCACCGGCCTGCTGACCAAACTGGGCATCGACATCAACGTCGTGGCCCCGCTGGGCGCCACCGCAGACGACCTGTCGCGCCTGGGCGATGCCGAATTCAACGTGGTGCTGTACCCCGAGATCGCGTCGCTGACCGCCTCGTGGCTGACCCGCGCCTTCGGCCAGCCAGCCACCAAGACGATCCCGATCGGTGCCGGCGCGACGCGCGACTTCATCAAGGAAGTCGCTCAGCTCGCCGACATCGACCCGAGCGCCGTGTTGGCCGACGCCGATTCGCGCTCACCGTGGTACGCGAAATCGGTCGATTCGACCTACCTGACCAACAAGCGCGTGTTCGTGTTCGGTGATGCGACGCATGCGGTCGCCGCCGCCCGCGTGGCCAGCCAGGAACTGGGCTTTCAGGTCGTGGGCATCGGCACCTACAGCCGCGAGTTCGCTCGCGAAGTGCGTGAGGCTGCCAAGCTCTACGGCGTCGAGGCTTTGATCTGCGACGACTACCTGGAAATCGAAGCCAAGGTCGCCGAGCTGCAGCCCGAGCTGGTGCTGGGCACGCAGATGGAGCGCCACATCGCCAAGCGCCTGGGCATTCCTTGCGCGGTGATTTCCGCGCCGGTGCATGTGCAGGACTTCCCGGCGCGCTACTCGCCGCAGATGGGCTTCGAAGGCGCCAACGTGCTCTTTGACACCTGGGTGCACCCGTTGATGATGGGCCTGGAAGAGCACCTGATCGGCATGTTCCGCGGTGATGCCGAATTCCATGAAGACGCCGCGCCGTCGCATCTGGGCGGACACGGCGGTGGATTGAAAAACAAGCCAGAAGCAGCCGAGCAGGCAGCGCCAATCGAAGCACCCGTCGCCATGGCAGCGGTTGCGGTGTCGGCGCACGAGCCCTTGGAAGCAGCCCCTGCAGTGGGCCCGGCGCCATGGGCACCAGACGCAGAAAAGGAACTCCGAAAGATCCCCTTCTTCGTGCGAGGCAAGGCACGCCGCAATACAGAGCAGTACGCGCAGGACCATCGCGTGCCGGTGATCACCGTCGAGACCCTCTATGACGCCAAAGCCCATTTCAGTCGTTGAGAAAGCCAAGGCCGTGCCGTCCATGCGTGTGGTCGTGGTCACGATGGACAGCCACTTGGCCAGCGCGACCGAGCGCGCGAACCGCACGCTGGCGAAATCGATCCCCGGCCTGCACCTGAGCGTGCATGCGGCGGCCGAGTGGGGCGACGACCCGAAGGCGCTTGAGCGCTGCAAGGCCGACATCGAGCAAGGCGACATCGTGATCGCCGCGATGCTGTTCCTCGAAGACCATTTCATGCCGATCCTGCCCACGCTGCAGGCGCGCCGCGACCATTGCGACGCGATGGTGTGCGCGATGTCCGCCGGCGAAGTGACCAAGCTCACGCGCATGGGCAAGTTCGACATGACCGCCCCAGCCACGGGCGCGATGGCCTTCCTGAAGCGCCTGCGTGGCAAGCCGCCGGGCAAGGACGATGGCAACAAGGGCACCGCGGGCGCGCAGCAGATGAAAACGCTGCGCATGCTGCCGAAGATCCTGCGCTTCATTCCCGGCACCGCGCAGGACGTGCGGGCCTATTTCCTGACGCTGCAGTACTGGCTGGCCGGTTCCGAGCAGAACATCTCGAACATGGTCCACTTCCTGGTGGACCGCTACGCCGATGGCCCCCGCAAGAACCTGCGTGGCATCGCCAAGACGCACGAGCCGGTCGAGTACCCGGAAGTCGGCGTCTACCACCCGAAGATGAGCGACGAGCGTTCGGTCGGCCGCATGTCGGCGCATATCGACGCGCTGCCCACCTTCGCCACCACCGGCAAGCGCGGGACCGTCGGCCTGCTGCTGATGCGCTCGTACCTGCTGGCCGGCAACGCCGATCACTACAACGGCGTGATCACCGCGCTCGAAGCGCGCGGCCTGCGTGTGGTGCCGGCATTCGCTACCGGCCTGGACCAGCGCCCGGCCATCGACGCCTATTTCTACGCCGACGGACGCCCGACGATCGATGCGCTGGTCTCGCTCACCGGCTTCTCGTTGGTCGGCGGACCGGCCTACAACGACGCGAAAGCGGCCGAAGACATCCTCGCCAAGCTCGATGTGCCCTACCTCGCAGTTCACCCGGTCGAATTCCAGACGCTGGACCAGTGGGGCGGCTCCTCACGCGGCCTGCTGCCGGTGGAATCGACCATCATGGTCGCGATTCCTGAGCTCGACGGCGCGACCGGCTCGATGGTGTTCGGTGGCCGCGGCAGCGCCACGCACATCGCCTGCACCGGCTGCGCGCACGCCTGCAAGTTCGAGAACATCGTCGATTCGCACGACATGCACAGCTGCATCGAGCGCGCCGACGCGCTGGCCGCCCGCGTCGGCAAGCTGGTCGATCTGCGTCGCTCGCAGCGCGCGGAACGCAAGGTCGCCGCTGTCGTATTCAATTTCCCGCCGAACGCAGGCGCCACTGGCACTGCCGCCTTCCTGTCGGTGTTCGAGTCGCTGTTCAACGTGATGCAAGCGATGCAGCGGGAGGGCTACACCATCGAGGTGCCAGCCAGCGTCGACGAATTGCGCGAGCGCATCATCACCGGCAACGCCGAGCGCTTCGGCGCGATGGCCAATGTGCATGCCCGCATCCCGGCCGATGACCATGTGTGCCGCGAGAAATACTTGAAGGACATCGAGGCCCAGTGGGGCCCGGCGCCCGGCAAGCAGCAAAGCGACGGCAGCCACATCTTCGTGCTGGGCGAACGCTTCGGCAATGTCTTCGTCGGCATCCAGCCCGCGTTCGGCTACGAGGGCGATCCGATGCGCCTGCTGTTCGAACACGGCTTCGCGCCGACACACGCCTTCTCGGCCTTCTACCGCTGGCTGCGCGAGGACTTCGGTGCCAACGCCGTGCTGCACTTCGGCACCCACGGCGCGCTCGAATTCATGCCTGGCAAGCAAAGCGGCATGTCGGCCACCTGCTGGCCCGACCGGCTGATCGGCGACCTGCCGAACATGTACCTGTACGCCTCGAACAACCCGTCCGAAGGCACGATCGCCAAGCGCCGCGCGGCTGCCACGCTGATCAGTTACCTGACCCCACCGGTGGCGCAAGCCGGCCTGTACAAGGGCCTGGTCGACCTGAAGGACCTGCTGGAGCGCTTCCGCGGCCTCGAACCGCACGAACAGGCCGAGCGCGACGAACTCAGCGTGATGATCCAGACGCAAGCGGTCGACTTGGAACTCGCCACCGCCGAGCCCGCCTGGGGCGCCGACGCGGAGGCACGCATCGCCCGCTTGAACGACGCTGTCCTCGAAGTCGAGTACACGCTGATCCCCTACGGATTGCACGTGGTCGGTCAGGCACCGAGCCCGGCCGAGCGGGTCGACCTGCTGCTGTCGTGCGCCGAGGCCTCGCATGGTGCACGGCCCGACCGTGCGCTGATCGAAGCGCTGGTCGCTGGGCAAACGCCTGAGCAAGCCGTGGCCAGCACCCTGCCTACATCGGACGCCGAGACGCTGGCCCTGCTCAAGGAGCTGTCAGCCACCGACGCGCTGATGGCGGAAGATCACGAAATCAACGGCATCCTCCACGCCCTCGACGGCCGCTTCCTGCGCCCTGCGCCGGGCGGTGACCTGCTGCGCACACCGGCCATCCTGCCGACCGGGCGCAACCTGCACGGCTTCGATCCGTTCCGCATCCCGAGCGCC
>JANXTP010000179.1 GCA_025352345.1 Burkholderiales bacterium
CCACCGAACAACTTGCTCAGCACCGTCGTGATCGCCGCCGTCAGCGTCGTCTTGCCGTGGTCCACGTGCCCAATGGTCCCCACGTTCACGTGCGGCTTCGTACGCTCAAATTTGCCTTTTGCCATTTCAATTTCTCCGAATGCGAGACTGAAGACTCAAAACCAAAATTCAAAATTCTTGGTGCCCATGGCGCGGATCGAACGCGCGACCTCTCCCTTACCAAGGGAGTGCTCTACCACTGAGCCACATGGGCCAAACACAACCTGTCTGCCGACTTCCAAACGAATGGAACCCGGCGCGAACCCTGGAGCGGGAGACGGGAATCGAACCCGCGTCATTAGCTTGGAAGGCTAGGGTTCTACCATTGAACTACTCCCGCCTGGACCTCAACAAGCCGAGGCCCGAGAGGGTCGAATCTGTTCTTTTCGCCTTGGTGGAGGAGGCTGGATTCGAACCAGCGTACTCGTTAGAGGGCAGATTTACAGTCTGCTGCCATTAACCACTCGGCCACCCCTCCGCGGCGAGCCGAGGAGTATATCGCGCTTTCAGGGCGCCATGTTCAGCGGTTCGAGGTCGCTATCCGCGCGTCGACCTGGGAACCTACATCCAGCAGCCATCTGGCTTGCAAATCGGCGCGTTGCGGCAACGGGTGCCTGTAATGAACCCCATCGTCAGTGAGCCCTAACTGCGAGCCGGTTTCCAACGTCGGTAAGGCAAGCTTCACCAAAGGACCTAATTGTTTGGCCATGCCCCACGCCCTCAGCACTGGCGCGCGGCCCGAGCCCAAAGCCTGGCGAAGCTCGTTGGCGCGCGATGGGCTGAAGATGCTGTGGCGGTCATCGACCAACCCGTCAAGCGCATCGAAGAGAACCGTGCTCTTGGGCGTGCGCAAGTCCGACAAATTGATGACGCGAATGTGGCGGACTGGCCATCCGCGCAAACTTGCGCCCAGCGCGAGCTTCATCAACTGGTATTGCGTGCGATCAGGAACTGCAGGCGCCCAGCCCCTGGAATCGGGCGGCGCCAGCGGACGTGAGGCGCCTGGGTTCATCATCACGGCGATGAGGTCAGCATCAGCCTCGGCCACATCAGGCCAGGTCAGCGTCGGCTCAAATATCTCTAAGTGACTTCGCAGCGCCCAGCGTTGCCCACCAAGATCGGCCTCGTAGAAGCGCCCATGAACCGAGAACCGCGCGCGCAGCGCTTCGGCTGTCCAGTTCACGCAAACAACGCGCCGAGGGCCACGCCTGGATCGGCCGCGCGCATGAAGGCTTCGCCGACGAGGAAGGCCGACACGCCGGCACCGCGCATGCGCTCGACATCGGCCCTGGCCAGCACGCCACTCTCAGTAACCAGCAGCCGATCCGCAGGCACGTTGTTCAGCAGGCCGAGCGTGGTGTCGAGCGTCACGTCGAAGGTGCGCAGATTTCGGTTGTTAATACCGACCAGCGGCGTCTTCAGCCGCAGCGCGCGGTCGAGCTCGAATCCGTCGTGCACCTCGACCAGCACCGCGAGACCCAGCGCGTGGGCTTGTGCTTCGAGGTCAACCATCTCGGCGTCATCGAGGCAAGCGGCGATCAGCAGGATGCAATCGGCCCCCATCTCGCGCGCCTCGAACACCTGGTAGGCGTCGATCATGAAGTCCTTGCGCAACACCGGCAGCGCACAGGCGGCGCGCGCCTGTTCGAGGTAAGCCACCGCGCCCTGGAAAAACTGCACGTCGGTCAGGACGCTGAGGCAGGCGGCACCGCCGCGCGCATAGCTTTCGGCGATGTCGGCTGGCACAAAGTGTTCGCGCAGCAAGCCCTTGCTGGGGCTGGCCTTCTTGATCTCGGCAATCACCGCTGCCTGCCCGGCAGCGATCTTGGCGCGCATCGCACCGACGAAGTCGCGCACGCCGCCCAGCGATTCGGCATCACGCCGCAGCGAGGCCAGATCGCGCCGTTTGCGCGCCGCGCGAATCTCGTCGCGCTTGACCTCGACGATGCGATTCAGGATGTCGCTGCTCATGGCGATCCGGCCGGAGCGGCTTGCGCTGCCAGCGCCTGCGTCGCACTGACGAACTGATGCAGCTTGTCGCGCGCGCGACCCGATGGCAAAGCCTCGCGGGCCAGCGCGATGCCGTCGGCCATCGTCGCCACGACATCGGCCGCATACAGCGCAACACCGGCGTTCAGCACCACGATGTCACGCGCCGCGCCGGGCTGGTCGTCGAGCACCGTCAGCAGCATGCGCTTCGAATCGTCCGGCGTTTCGACCCGCAGTGCGCGGTGGCTGGCCATCGGCAGGCCGAAGTCTTCCGGGTGGATCTCGTACTCGCGCACCTCGCCGTCCTTGATCTCGCAGACCAGAGTCGATGCGCCCAGCGTCACCTCGTCCATGCCGTCGCGGCCGTAGACCACCACCGCGTGCTGCGCACCGAGGCGCTGCAGCGCACGCGCCTGGATACCGACCAGATCGGCATGGAACACGCCCATCAGGATGTTCGGTGCACCGGCCGGGTTGGTCAGCGGCCCCAGGATGTTGAAGATCGTGCGCACGCCAAGTTCACGGCGCACCGGCGCAACGTTTTTCATCGCCGGGTGATGGTTGGGCGCAAACATGAAGCCGACACCGGTGTCGGCAATGCACTGCGCGATGGCCGTCGGCGGCAGCGACAGATGCACGCCCAGCGCTTCCAGCACGTCGGCGCTGCCCGATTTGCTGGACACGCTGCGGTTGCCGTGCTTGCTGACCCGTGCGCCGGCCGCGGCCGCGACAAACATGCTGCAGGTGGAAATGTTGAAGGTGTGCGAGCCGTCGCCACCGGTGCCGACGATATCGACCAGATGCCGGCGGTCGGCCACGGCTACTGGCGTCGAGAACTCGCGCATCACCTGCGCGGCCGCGGTGATTTCGCCGATGGTTTCTTTCTTCACACGCAAGCCAATCAGCAGCGCCGCCAGCGTTGTCGGTGGCATCTCGCCGCTCATGATGCGGCGCATCAGCACCAGCATCTCGTCGTGAAAGATCTCGCGGTGATCGACCAACCGGGCCAGTGCGTCGGAGTCGCTGAAGCTCATGGGCGCAGCTCCAGAAAGTTCTTCAGCATCGCGTGGCCGTGCTCAGTGAGGATCGATTCGGGGTGGAACTGCACGCCTTCGAGTGGCGTGGCGGTGCCCGCGAGTTCGCGGTGGCGCACGCCCATGATCTCGCCGTCTTCCGAGGTGGCCGTGACCTGCAACACGGCCGGCAGCGTTTCGCGCTCGATCGCCAGCGAGTGGTAGCGGATCACGGTGAACTGTTTCGGCAGTGCGGTGTAGACGCCGTGCTCGTCGGTCGAGATCACGCTGGTCTTGCCGTGCATCTGCACTTGCGCGCGGATCACCTTGCCGCCAAGTGCCGCACCGATGCTCTGGTGGCCGAGGCACACACCGAGGATCGGCAGCTTGCCGGTGAAATGCTGGATCGCCGACACGCAAATGCCCGCCTCGGCTGGCGAACACGGTCCGGGGGACAGCACCAGCCGGTCCGGCCGCAACTCGGCGATGTCTTCCAGCGACAGCTCGTCGTTGCGGAACACGCGCACGTCCTCACCCAACTCGGCGAAGTACTGCACCAGGTTGAAGGTGAAGCTGTCGTAGTTGTCGATCATCAGCAGCATGTGCGCGCTAGCCTTTTTGCTTCATTGGATGCCAAGGCGCATCCTGATTCCGTGCCCGTTGGGATACCCGCTTGTCGCGGCGCTGGCGCTGCGTGCTGGGTGGGGACTGAGGCGCCCGCAGAGACGCCATAGGGTGGGTCAGGCTGAGGGCCTGCGCCAACGCCAACCGAAACGCGCTGCAGAGATGGATCGCTTCGCAAACATCCTGCAATTATGGCCGCGGTTATTCGTACAAATAGCCGACCGGCTGGCCCTCGGTCCGCAAGAGGCGAGTTTCCTGGCGGGTGATGATCTGAGCGGCCAGGCCGTCGATATCGTCACGTTGCGTCGGCGTCCATTGGCAAAGATTTTCGATGCCCTTCAGCAGGCCCAAGCGCAGCACTTGCGTGTCTTCGCCCAGGCCTGCGAGCTTGATCGCATGCTGGCTCGCGGTCACCACATCGCCGGCCGCCAGTTCAATCGTCTTGCCCACGCCATCCTTGAATTCAGCCATGCCGCGAATGACGCGATAGATGACCACCTCGCCTTTCGCGAAAGAGGCGGCGTCCACGGGGGCAGCGTTGCTCTTCGGCAGCAGCGCATGGCCGCGCGGGTCGGTGGCAATGATGTGACCGGTGACCAGATGCCCGCTCGGCACCTCGATGCCGATGTCCCGCACGTAGACAGGCATTGCCGATTTGATGGCGCTGTCGGGCGAGCCCGCCGCCAGGAGCTTGTAAAGCGCATCGAGCGCCAGCGGATCCTGCAGCCAGAAGCCAGCATCGGCCGGGCGATCGTGCAGCGGGTGACTCCAGGCGACCCGCGGCGTTTCGGCTTCGATGATCTGATCGGGGCCGACGATCGTCGGGTTGGGGAAGCTCGTCGGGTCGGTGATGAAGGCCTCCAGAAACTTTCCCGAATAGCCCATCGAAATGGGTTCCGGCACCACCGACTGCGGCGCCTTCAGATTCTCTTCAGTCGACATGCCTGACCATGTGTAAAACAGCTGGCGATGCACGATGGCGCTTTGCAGCATCACCGCGCCAGGGCCGACGTGATGAAAGCGGCCGTCGTAATCGAAAGTGAACATACCCGAGGTGACCAGCACGAGCTGGAAACCGCCCGGAGGCAGGTGCAGATGGAAATCGGTCGGGCCCGTGTCTTGCCGATAAATCGGCAGGTTGGTCGACACCTCATGGAGCAGCAGAGCTTCGTGGTTGGCGTGAAAGCCTTCGTCGGCGCGGTTGTACAGCGCCTGCGGGCGGTAGGTGGCCTCGTATTTCGCGTCCCGATAGCGATCAACCGCCACGAAACTCCGATGGTTCAGGCGGATCGGGTCGCCACTTGGGCGCGCCAGACCCACCCATCGTGACTCGACCGCAGCATGCACATTCATGGCGTTCTCCAAGCTATGAATGACACCTGATGCGAAATTCACGCCAGCATGGATCGCCGGAGCCCGAAGCCACCGGCGGGCACCCGCGCGTGCGCTACAGGCCCGCTTCAGTTCAGATCAATCGTGACGGCAGCCAGCCAGCCGGCGTTCGACAGGCGTTCGATGCGGCAAGGCGTGATCGACCGCGTGGGCGCAGCATCACGCACGGCGCCGTGCCCGGCTGACAGCAGCAACGCGTCGTCAGGGCGGGGGGCGAGTTCAGGCCGCAGGTCAACCACACGCCAGTGGCCCTCGACCGCCAACACCGCCAGAGCATGGGCTGTGAAAGTGGTGCCCTCACGCACGGCTTGCAAGCGTGCGGTGGCAACCCCGCGCCACGTCATCACGTTCAACAGCGACAAGGGCAGCCCACCTCGGCGGATCTTGGCCTGCCATGGGGCATCGCCGCGGTAGGCAGCGACATCACCCGGCCGGTGCATCAGCACAACTGGCTCGCCAATGGCCGTCAGCTCGATCTGACCGGCCCCAAGCAGCAGGCTGGCGCGATCAACACCGGGAAACGCCGAAAACGGTGCGCTTTGCTCGATCGTCGCCACGCTGATGCGCCAGTCCCAGCGCGGCTCGCCGTCCTTGCGGGCCTGCATCGCGATCGTTCGGGTGCGCCCGCCGCCATTGCGCCACGGCTCGTCGGGCAACGCATCGAGCGCAAAAACGCGCCACGCCATCAGGACACCGCGCCGACCCCGTACTGCCCGATCAATGGCCGCCCGGCGGCAAACCGCTCCAGTGCATAAGGCGCGAGCGAGATGTCAGGCGTCAGGCCCAGCGCCTCCTGCGCGAGCACACGGCCGACCGCGGGCGACAGCTTGAAGCCGTGGCCCGAGAAGCCGTAGCCGACCACCAGGCCGCTGAGTCCGGGCAGGCGGCCCAGCACCGGATTCCAGTCGGGCGTCACGTCGTAGACGCCAGTCCATGACGACGCGAGGCCGGCGGTCTCGAAACTCGGGAAGCGCTCGGCCGCCTGCGCCCCGACCGAGGCCACCGTGTCCAGCGACACATCTCCCTGCTCGTTGTCGGGGCCGGGCAGCACCTCGCCGGCGATGCCTTCGCTGACCAGCATCTGCGTGCCGCCGTAGCTGCGGCAGTACAGCATGCCTTCGGAGCCCAGGTCCTTGAACACTGGCATCGCGTAGGTGTAAGGCTCAGGGCCTTCGAGCGCGAGCACGGTGTGGCGCTCGGAGGTCAGCGGTGTCGCAATCCCGGTCCACTGCTCGATCTGCGTGGCCCAGATGTTCTGCGTGCTGATCACGGTGCCGGCGAGGAAGCGACCCTGGTCGGTGTCGACACCGATCACCTTCCCGTTCTCGACCAGCAACTGCTGCACCTCAACGCCCTCGATGATCTTCACGCCGCCGCGCCGCGCACAGCGCGCAAAGCTGGTCGCAACCAGATAGGCGTCGGCGAAACCGGCTTCGGGCTCGAAGCCGATCAGTGCCGCGTCGCGCAGGTTGGCAATCGGCAGCAAGGCCTCGGCCTGCTGCCGGTCGAGCAGGCGCACCTCGATGCCCTGCTGGCGTTGGCCGTCCAGCGCGGCGGCCAACGGTTTGAGTTTCGGGCCGTCCGGTGCGGCGATCAGGTAGCCGCATTTCACCAGGCCGCTGGCGGCTTCTTCGTCGCCGAGGTAGTTCGCGAAATCGGTGAACACGGTCCACGAATCCTTGGCCATCGCGACGTTCTCGCGCACCGAGTAGTGGGTGCGCAGGATGCCCGAGGACTGCGAGGTGGTGCCGGCGCCGATCTGCGTGCGGTCGAGCACCAGCACGCTCTTGGTGCCCAGCCGCGCCAGGTGGTAGGCCACCGAGGTGCCGATGACACCGGCACCGATCACGATCACATCGTAGGTTTGCATGCGTGCTTGCTTTCAGCGGGTTGTTTCGCAGGTTGCCACATCGCGCAGCTTACCGGCCCGAAGCCACAAGCCAGGGCGCGGTCTGGCTGCGCAGGCTTGACGGCACGCACAAACCGAACCAGTCTTCGGCTCTTACGCTTCCACGCAGCGCTGGCTGCACCTGGCCCGCATGACGACCCCCGACACTGTTCCGCCCTTTCACTTCGTTCGCGGCACCCGGCCCGTACTGCTGTCGATCCCGCACGTCGGCACGCACATCCCCCACGAACTGCGCGGCGACTACACCGATACCGCCCTGCAGCTCGCCGACACCGACTGGCACCTGGAACGGCTGTATGCCTTCGCGCACCAACTCGGCGCCTCAGTGCTGCAGGCCACGCACTCGCGCAGCGTGATCGATCTGAACCGCCCGCCCGACGACCAGAGCCTGTACCCGGGCCGCATCACCACCGGCCTGTGCCCGACCGAGACCTTTCGCGGGGAGCCGCTGTACCGCCTCGGACGCGCGCCCGACGCCGCCGAAACAGCGCAACGCCTCGCGCTGTACTGGCAGCCGTACCACGGGGCCCTGGCCGCTGAACTGGATCGGCTGAAGTCGCTGCACGGTCAGGTGCTGCTGTGGGATGCGCACTCGATCGCCAGCCGGCTGCCACGCCTGTTCGATGGCAAGTTGCCCGACCTGAACCTGGGCACCGCCGATGGCGCGAGCAGTGCGGCCGAGGTCCTGGGGCCCGTGGCGGCCATCGCACAGGGCAGCGGTTTCAGCGCCGTCGTCAATGGCCGTTTCAAGGGGGGCCACATCACGCGGCACTACGGAAACCCGGCGCAGGGCGTGCACGCGATCCAGCTGGAGTTGTGCCAGTGCTTGTACATGGATGAAACCACGCCGTTCGGCT
This sequence comes from Burkholderiales bacterium, assembly GCA_025352345.1. Taxonomy (GTDB): domain Bacteria; phylum Pseudomonadota; class Gammaproteobacteria; order Burkholderiales; family Burkholderiaceae_C; genus PBB1. The sequence continues at coordinate 7,824 of JANXTP010000179.1, forward strand.
ACCGAGCTGATAGCGCCGAACGCTTGCAGCCCACATTGACAGCCATGTTCGGCGCCGCCACCGATGCGCTGGACACGCTTCAGATCTGAAGTCAGCGCAACGATGTGGCCTGCCGCGCTGACCTTGACCGCCGTGCTGTGGCTGGTCGGCTGCGCCAGCACGCCGGGCGGGTCGGGGCCGGCGCCCGGTGCCAAAGTGGCGCCTGTGCCCAGCTTGAACACCTCAGGACGCGACGGCCCACCAGAGGCCCCGCCAGCCAACCTGGCCGACGTGCCCGATGCCGAACCGCGCGTCGAGACGATCAAGCCCGGCGGCGCGAACAAGCCCTACGAGATTGCCGGCCAGCGCTACCAGCCGCTGGCCGGCGACGTGCCGTACGTCGAACGCGGGCTGGCCTCGTGGTACGGCCGCAAATTCCACGGCCGACCCACCGCCAGCGGCGAGCCCTACGACATGTACGCGATGACCGCCGCGCACCCGACATTGCCGATCCCGAGCTATGCGCGAGTGCGCAACCCGGCCAACGGCCACGAGGTGGTGGTGCGCATCAACGACCGCGGCCCGTTCCACAGCGGTCGCATCATCGACCTGAGCTACACCGCCGCGCTGAAGCTGGGCCTGCTGCGCGGCGTGGCGCCGGTGGAGGTCGAACGGCTGACGCATGACGCGATACGCACCGGCGCCTGGCGCCAGCAGACACCGGGGCAGGCGGTGGCGGTCGCCGCCACGGCATCGGTCGCACGACCCACACCACCGGTAGTGCAGGACATCACGTCGGCGCCTCCGCCAGCGACAGCGGCGCGGCCCGTAGCCAGCATGGCCGAAGTGGCGCCACCCGTGCCGGATATGTCAGCGCCTGCATCGCCGCCCACCACAGACAACCCCGACCTGGCGCCAGCCGCGGCCACACCCGCACGCGGCTTCTGGGTCCAGCTGGGCGCCTTCCGGCAGCGCGACGGCGCCGACCGCCTGCACCAGCGGCTGTCGAGTGACCTGTCGTGGCTGGCCCCGCTGCTGAGTGTCTTCAGTGACCGCAACCTGATGCGCGTGCAGGCCGGCCCCTACGCCGATCGGGCCGAGGCCTCCCGCGTCGCACAACGCGTGCGTGCGTGCGCGTCATTGGCAGCGGTAGTAATCGAACGCCGCTGACAGCGGCGTTCGATCCGATCAAGCCACGCCCGCGGCCCCTGGGGCAGGAGCGCAGCGACTGGGGGGGCCTATTTCGCTGTCGGCATGACGAACTCAGCTCCCTTGGCAATGCTGGCCGGCCAGCGTTGCATCACGCTCTTCTGCTTGGTGTAGAAGCGCACGCCCTCTTCACCGTAGGCGTGCATGTCGCCGAACAGGCTCTTCTTCCAGCCGCCGAAACCATGCCACGCCATCGGCACCGGGATCGGCACGTTGATGCCGACCATGCCGACCTGGATGCGCCGCGCGAACTCGCGCGCCACATTGCCATCGCTGGTGAAACAGGCCACGCCATTGCCGTACTCATGGTCGTTGACCAGCTTCACAGCCGCCGCGAAATCGGGCACGCGCACCACCACCAGCACCGGGCCGAAGATCTCTTCGCGGTAGATGCGCATGTCGGCGGTGACGTGGTCGAACAGCGTGCCGCCGATGAAAAAGCCACCCTCGAATCCGGGCACCTGGAAAGGCTTTCCGCTCACCGGGTCGACGCGACCGTCGACCACCAGCGTCGCGCCTTCGGCCACGCCTGCGGCGATGTAGCCGGTGATGCGTTCGAGCGCCTCGCGGGTGACGATCGGGCCCATCTCGGCGTCGAGCTCCAAGCCATTCTTGACCTTCAAGGTCTTCGCCCGTGCGGCCAGCGCCGGCACCAATTTGTCGGCCACATCACCGACGGCCACCGCGACACTGATCGCCATGCAGCGCTCGCCGGCCGAGCCGTAGCCGGCGCCGATCAAGGCGTCGACCGTTTGCTCCAGATCGGCGTCGGGCATCACGACCATGTGGTTCTTCGCGCCGCCCAGCGCCTGCACCCGCTTGCCGTGGTGCGCTCCGGTTTCGTAGATGTACTGGGCGATCGGCGTCGAGCCGACGAAGCTGATCGCCTTCACGTCGGGGTGCGTCAGCAGCGTGTCGACCGCCAGCTTGTCACCCTGCACCACGTTGAAGACGCCGTCGGGCAGGCCCGCCTGTTTCAGCAGCTCGGCCATGAAGAGACTGGGCGACGGATCGCGCTCGCTGGGCTTCAGCACGAAGCAGTTGCCGGCGGCGATCGCGACTGGGAACATCCAGCACGGCACCATCACAGGAAAGTTGAACGGCGTGATGCCGGCCACCACCCCCAGCGGCTGGCGCAGCGTCCAGTTGTCAATGCCGGTGGAGACCTGCTCGGTGTAATCACCCTTCAACAGCTGAGGGATGCCACAGGAGAACTCGATGATGTCGATGCCGCGGCTGACCTCGCCTTGCGCATCGGTGAACACCTTGCCGTGCTCGGCGGTGATCATCGCGGCCAGCGTGTCGCGGTGCTGGTTCATCAGTTCAAGGAACTTGAACAGCACGCGGGCACGCCGGATCGGCGGCGTGTCGGACCAGGCCGGGGACGCCGCCTGCGCGGCAGCGACCCCGACATTCACCTCGTCGGTACTGGCCAGTGCGACCTGGCGCGCCACCGCGCCGGTCGTTGGGTTGTAGACCGGCTGCCGCCGCCCGCTGCGGCTGGCGACCGCCTGACCGGCGATGAAATGCCCGATCTCGGTGGTCGAGGACAGGGTGGCGGTCAATGCGTCAGGTGCGCCCATGGCGTGCTCCAAGTTTGGTTGATGTTGATCTCAATGGACGGAGTTTAGGAGGGCGACAATTGACCATGCCCTCTCCCACACCTTCTTCATCCAGCAGCGCCGCCCCGCTCGACGAGCGCGACATCGACGAGCTGCAGGCCCTGCTCGACCGCACTCCGGCACCGCTGGAGCCACTCGACGTCAGCATGGTCGACGGTTTCCTGTGCGGCGTGCTGCTGCAGCCGCAGATGGTGCCGGCATCGCAATGGCTGCCGCACCTCACCGATGCCGACGGGCGCGCGCTGCCGGCGTCGTTCGACGCGGAGCGGCTGCAGGCGCTGGCCATGCGCCGTCATGCCGAGCTGAACGACGCGATCGGGAACCGGCAGTGGTTCGATCCGTGGGTGTTCGAGATGGCGCCTGCCGGCGACGAGGACGCCGACGACAGCCCACACGAGACCGACGCGGTCTATCCCTGGGTGGCCGGCTTCGCGGCCGCGCAGGAATTCTTTCCCGGGCTGATGCGGCTGGACGCCGGCGCGCTGACCGCGCCGCTGGCCTTGCTGTACCGGCATCTTGATTCGGATGACCTGGAAGATGCTGACGAACTGATCGAGGAGATCGAGGAGATCGAGTCGCTGGAACCGCCGGCCGACCTGAGCGCGGCAGTCGAAGAGCTGGTGCGCGCAACGCTGCTGCTCGCCGATGTGTCGAGGCCGCGCGCTGAAGCCGGCCGGCCGAATCGACCGCCCTCGCGCGGCTCGGCGCGCCGACCGCCACGCCGCTAGATCAGCAGCAGGCCTCAGCGGGCCACGCGCTGGTAGACCCCAGGCCGGCCGGGCTTGGACAGCACCCACTGCCACAGCTGGAGGTCGCGGGCGCGGAACGCCCCAGCCGATGACAGCAGGTAGTAGCGCCACATCCGGCGGAAGCGCTCGCCCAGGCGGTCGGCGAAGCGCGGCCAGGCGGCCTCGAAGTTCGCGTGCCAGGCCATCAGCGTGCGGTCGTAATCGGCGCCGAAGTTTTGCAGGTCTTCGACGACGAAGCGTCGCTCGCAGGCCAGGCCGATCTGCGCGATGGTCGGCAACTCGCCGTTCGGGAAGATGTAGCGGTGGATCCACGGGTCGGTGCCATGGCCCTGCTCATTGCGGCCGATGGTGTGCAGCAGGAACAGGCCAGCATCGTCCAGGCAGCGCAGCGCGACGTCCATGTAGGCGCTGTGGTTCTTCTGGCCGACGTGCTCGAACATGCCCAGGCTGACGATGCGGTCGAAGCGCCCGTCGAGCGCGCGGTAGTCGGTCAGCCGGAACTCGATCGGCCACCCGGCGCAGCGTTCGCGCCCCAGCGCGGCCTGCTCGGCCGAGATCGTCACGCCCACGCACTGCACACCATAGCGCTCGGCGGCGAACTTCATGAAGCTGCCCCAGCCGCAGCCGATGTCCAGCACGCGCAAGCCGGGCTCCAGGCCCAGCTTGCGGCACACCAGATCGAGCTTGTGCTCCTGGGCGGTGTCCAGCGTCTGCGCGTCCTGCCAGAAGGCGCAGGTGTAGGTCATGCGGCGGTCAAGCATCGCGGCGTAGAAGTCATTGCCCAGGTCATAGTGGGCACGGCCGACCTGCCAGGCGCGGTCCTCGGTCTGCAGATTCAGCCAGCGCGAGCGCAGGTGGTGCCAGAGCAGGCCGAGCGGGCGCACACGCGACACCAGATCCGCGCGCAGCAGGCGATGGAAGAACTGGTCGAGGCGCTCGCATTCCCATTGCCCGTCCATGTACGACTCGCCCAGGCCCAGGCTGCCGTGGGCCAGCAGGCGCTCGGGCACCGTGGGGTCGATCAGCCGCAGGTCCCAGGGGCGCTGTCCGTTCAGGCCGATACCGACCTCGGCCAGCAGGCCTTCGATGTAGGTGTGCGCGGCGCTGTCCCGGCGGTGCAACGCGGGCGGCGGACCTGAGAAGCTGCGGACTTTCATCTGTGACCCCGACGACGCGCCGATGACACCCCGCAGCGTGCCGAGCGCAGCGCGTGCCGTCAAGCGGTCGCCATGCGCGGACCGCGGGTGAGCCTGCTGTCGCCGTAGAAGCCGAAATCAAGCGCCGGCCGCTTGCCGCTGATCAACTCGGCCAGCGCGCGGCCCGAGCCCGCGCCGTGCGTCCAGCCCAGCGTACCGTGGCCCGAGTTGATCCACAGTCGATCGATCGGGCTGCGTCCGATGATCGGGATGTTGTCCGGCGTGCTGGGCCGCAGACCCGCCCAGTAGTTCGGCATCGAGGTGTCGGCCACACCAGGGAACAGCTCTTCGTAGCGGCGCACCAGCGCCTCGCAGCGCACGCGCGAAGTCGCACTGGTGATCGAGGTGTCGTAGCCCGCCATCTCAGCGGTGCCAGCGATGCGCACCTCGTCACCCAGGCGGCTGATCGCGATTTTGCGGCCGTCGTCTAGCAGGCTGACGGTGCTGGCGCGCTCGGGGAGCTTCAGCTTCAGCGTGGCCGAGTACCCCTTGGCCGGGTAGATGTTCAGGCACAGGCCCAGCGGGCGCAGCAGCGGCGCGGTGTAGCTGCCCATCGCGGCGACGTAGGCGTCGGCACGCAGGGTCATGATCTGGCCTGTGGCCCGCTCGCGCACCCGCAGTGACTCGATCGTGTTGCCGGTCTTCAGCAGATCAACGATGTCACGGCCATACAGGAAGGTCGCCCCGCGCTCGGCGCAGCGCTTCGCCAGTTGCTGGGTGAACTCCCGCGCGTCGCCCGATTCGTCGCTGGGCGTGTAGGTGCCGCCGGCCAGGCGCGGGCCGAACGATGCGAGGGCCGGCTCGACCGCCAGCACCTCGTCGCGCGACAGAACGCGGCGATCAACGCCGTGACGGCGCATCACCTCGGCAGCGGCGACGCCGGCTGCGAAGTCTTGCGGTGTCGAGAAGAAATGCAGGATGCCGCGTTCGAGCCGGTGGTATTCGATGCCGGTCTGCGCCACGACCGACTTCAGCTCCGCCTGGCTGTAACGACCCAGCGCCACCAGCTGGCCGACGTTGCGCTCGAACGCGGGCGTGTTGCACTGGGCCAGGAAACTCAGGCCCCAGCGCCACTGGTGCACATCGAGCTTGGGCCGAAACAGCAGCGGCGCGTCGTCTTGCAGCAGCCACTTCGCTACCTTGAACGGCACTTCGGCATTGGCCCAGGGCTCGCAGAAGCTGACCGAGATCTGCGCGCCATTGGCGAAGCTGGTTTCGAGTGCGGCATCGGGCTGGCGGTCGACGACGGTGACCTCGTGGCCTTCATCCAGCAAATGCCAAGCGGTGCTGATGCCGATGATGCCAGCGCCCATCACGATGACTTTCATGTGCGTCGCCTCAGACGGTTGATGCGGTGTGTGATTCTGCGATCGGTGTCCTTCAAAAAGAAGCATCATTCATCCATCACCCCGTACATCAGTGCAGCTTATGGACAACCTCGACCCCGCCGCGCTCGATTGCCTGGCTGCGCTGGCCGACCACGGCGGCTTCGAGGCAGCCGCGCAGCGGCTGGCGATCACGCAGTCGGCGGTGTCACAGCGGCTGCGTGCGCTGGAAGCGCAGGTCGGCCAGCCGCTGGTGGTGCGTTCGCGGCCGCTGCGGCTGACCGAGCCGGGCAAGGTGCTGCTGCGCTTCGCTCGCCAGCTGCAGGCGCTGCGCGCCGACGTGTCGCGCGAGTTGGGCGTGCAACCGTCGGTCGGCGAGCGGCTGCCAGTGGCCGTCAACGCGGACAGCCTGGCGACCTGGGTACTGCCCGCCCTGGACGCGCTGGTGCACGACGGGCTGGCGCTGGAGCTGGTGGTCGACGACCAGGACTTCACGCACGACTGGTTGCGCCAGGGCGAGGTGCTGGGCTGCGTCAGCACCGTCAGCAAGGCACTCAAGGGCTGCAGGGTCGTGCCGCTGGGCGTGATGCGCTACGTGGCGGTGGCGAGCCCGGATTTCATCGCGCGGGAGCTGAAGGGCGCGCCTGCGGGGCTCAACGAGGCGAGCTTCAGCCAGGTGCCGTTCCTGGTCTTCAACCGCAAGGACGACATGCAACGGCGATGGGTGACGAGCGCTTTCGGGATCGCGAGCGCTCGCCTGAAGGCGCGTTACGTGCCGTCGTCCGAGGCCTGTGTGCGCGCTGCGCTGATGGGCTGGGGCGTGGGCGTGGTGCCCGAACTGCAGGTGCGGCCGCTGCTCACCGCCGGTGCGTTGATCGCACTGCGGCCCGAGGTCTCGATTCCCATCGCGCTGCACTGGCACCAATGGCGCCTCGGCCCCGACGGCGCACCGCCATCGGCACGGGTGGCGATGCTTGATCGGGTCGGCGCCGCACTGGCCAGCGGCGCACGAACCGCGCTGTGCGGTGAGCCTGAGCGTGTGATGTCCGCCACACCACCTGTTCGAGGGGTTTCGCATTCACGCAAGGAACTTTCTACTGCTTCTTGGCGTCATGCCGATAAGAAGTGACTCATGCGTTGTGAACTGCACGCAATAACTGTGTCAATTCCTAACGCCGTCACGCCGCTGTCTCGCGACACTGGCACCATTCTTTCAAGCGGTCGTCATCAGGAGTCGTCGTGCGAAAAGTCCAGGACATTGCGTGGTGGCGCGCCCTCAGGGGGCGCTGGGCCGCCGTGCGCAAGGTTCTCGACGCCGATGACATGGGCGACATGGGCACGGCCTTCGGTCTCGATGCCTGCCTGCAGGCCGACCTCGAGTTCCGGGCTTTCCAGGAATCGCGGCGCGCCCTGGGCGACAGCACGCTGACCCCGACCGACCGGCTGAACGGCCGCTCGGTGCTCTGAACGTACGCTTGTCCTGGCAAGCCAGGTGCTGCCTCGCCCGGTGATCCCGGGAGGTGCTGCTCAGTGCAGCATGAACGCCGAAGCCACGTCGACAGGGCGGTGCTGGGTCAACCAGCCCACCGACCAATTCGCAAAGGCGTCCGCCGGCATCGGCTTGCCCATGTGATAGCCCTGCGCCTGGTCGCAGTTGAGCTCACGCAGCATGTCCCAGGTTCGTGCGTTCTCAACCCCCTCGGCCACGACGGTCAGACCCAGGTTGTGCG
>JANXTP010000094.1 GCA_025352345.1 Burkholderiales bacterium
TGTCACCGGCCTGGTCGACGCAGATCGCTTCAACGCGGTCGGCATCAACTTCCCGGCCATCTGGGTCGACCCCGAATTCGACGGCGTTCTGGTGCGCGGCACGCCGATCGCGCAGTGCTGCGTGGTGCCGCGCGAGGCGCCAACGCTGGTGTGCGAGCCGATGTCGGTCGCGCACGTGGCGGGCTACGACGCCTTGGCCGAGAAGATCATGTCGGGGCCTGGCGTCTACCGCAAGGGCTACCGCAGCAAACGCGGAACGGCGTGACTCCGACGGCGCCAGCGGCTCAAGGCGGCAAGTCGCGCAAGTTGTCGCGGAGCGCGTCGAGGTCGACCCACAGGCGCCCGACATTCGCTGTTGCGAGGGCATGCGCGATGCGCCCGAAGGTGGCGTCGTTTAACCGGTAGGCGCGGCCGTAGGCGCGCATCGCTTCGTCGATGCGGCCGGCGTCCTGCAACACGATACCGAGGTTGACTTCGACCTTCGCGCGCGGCGGGCCGAGCGCCAGCACCCGGCGCAGCGCGGCTTCCGCACCTGCCAGGTCGCGCAGGTCGTGCCGCGCCAGGGCCAGGGCGAACCAGGCATCGACCTTCATCGGCGCGAAGGCCACCGCCTGCGACAACTCTTGCGCGGCCTCGAACGCGTCGTCGTTCGCCGCCAGCGCGAGCCCGAGCGCGTGCGCCACATCGCCCGCCACGAGCCGTGAAGGCGCGTGGTCGGGGCGCAGCGCCAGGCTGTGCGCGATGCTCAGCCGCGCGCGTGCCAGATCGCCTTCCTTCAGGCACAACACCGCCAGCAGTTGCAGCACCGCCGGGTCCGGCGGGTGGGCCGCCAGCGCGTGCTCACACAGCAACTTCGCGCGCTCGGGCTGGCCGGCATTGACATGCTGGATGGCGAGCGCCAGGCAGTGTTCGGCCGAGCCGGGTTTCGGGTTCATGCCGCGATGCTACGCGCCCGACCCGCGCGGCTGGCTGTGCGCGCGTCAGCCCGCCACCGGCGCGCAGCGAGGCGGGCATCACCTTGTCCTCGAAGCCGGGCGCCAGCGCACCGGGCCGCATCGAATCGGATCGGGGACGTCCTCGCAACGCATCATCATTTCGACGCCGGCGCCGAGCGCCCGACGACAGACCCCGATCGCTTCTTTGCAGCGGCCGTCGAAGAACAGACAGGCCTCGATTTGCATGACGCCTCGGTGATTTGATGTGGTGACCCGGGCCGGTCGCGGCCCGCCCAGAGAGGCATCGACGATGCCCGTAGGTGCACGGCAAACGCCGACCGGTCGGGTCGACATTGCCGCGCGAATTGTTTGCGGCCAGGGCAGGCCCTGGCCGGTGCGCTCGACCATGAATCGATCGCCTGCCGGCGCGTCCCGCCGAGTGCGTGCAGGCCGGTGGCGAGCATCGTCGCGAGGATGATGCGATGAGCGCGCGAGATCGGCTTCATGCGGGCCGTCGCAGGCACTGCGGTAGGCCCGGTGCCGAACAATGCCGGCCTGCCCGCGTGCCGCCATCCCCAACAAACCCGACGCGGCACTGAGGCACACTCGCCCCCCACGATGTCCCGCCCGTCACGCTTGCCCGGAATCCTCTTCGCCCTCGCCGCGGGCTCGATGTGGGGGCTGGTGTTCGTCGGCCCGCTGCTGTTGCCGGAGTATCCCGCGACGGTGCAATCCTTCGGCCGCTACCTCGCGTTCGGCTTGATCGCGCTGCCGCTCGCATGGTTCGATCGCGCGAAGCTCGCGCAGTTGTCGCGCGCCGACTGGGGCGAGGCGCTCAAACTCGCGCTGGTCGGCAACATCGTCTACTACCTGTTCCTGGCGAGCGCGATCCAGCGCGCCGGCGGGCCGCTGCCGACGATGATCATCGGCACCTTGCCGGTGGTGATTGCGATCACCTCGAAGCTGCGTGTCGCACGCGATGGCGCGCGCGCGGAGGCGCCACTGGCGTGGGCCAGGCTGCTGCCGTCGCTGGGGCTGATAGGCGCCGGCATCGCGCTCGTCAACCACGTCGAACTGCAGCACCTGAAGTCCGACCCGCACGCCGACCTCACGCGCTACGCGCTCGGCGGGCTGCTCGCGGCCGGCGCCGTGGTGTGCTGGACCTGGTACCCGATCCGCAACGCCGAATGGCTGCGTGCCCACCCTGACCGCAGCCCGCGCGGCTGGGCCACGGCGCAGGGTTTGATGACCTTGCCGCTCGCCTTGATCGGCTATGCGTCAACGTGGCTCTGGAGCCTGTGGATCGACAACGGCGGCGCCGCGCCGGGCGGCGCCGCGTTCCCGATGCCCTTCGGCCCGCGCGCCGCCGACTTCCTGTTGCTGATGTTCGCGATCGGGCTGTTTGCGTCCTGGCTCGGCACGCTGTGCTGGAACGAGGCGAGCCAGCGCCTGCCGCCGACGCTGGCGGCGCAGCTGATCGTGTTCGAGACGCTGGCCGCGCTGAGTTATGCGTTCGTGCTGCGCCAGAGCTGGCCGCAGATCGAGACCTTGATCGGCGTGGCGCTGCTGATCGCCGGCGTGATCTGGGCGGTGCGCACCCAGCCGGTCGAGGCGAGTGCGGACGCGCATCCGAACTGAGCCAACTCTCCGCAGCGGCTCCACCGCGTTGCGTGTCGCACATGAGCGACTGCTTGCGACCCGCCGGAAGTACGCAGTCTTCGGTCGTGTGCCGCGTAGCAGACGGCCGGCTTCTTGTCGAAGATCATGGCGTCGATCACGCAGGTCGTGGTGGTGCGCCAGTCAGTCATCCTAAATCCGGCAGTTACCCCGTCGCCGGCAGCCAAGGCGGTGGCTTAAACGGCGGCAGAGTTGGCGCGATCCTGTCGCTCACGTAGCGCAACAGCGTTGCCCATCGGTCCACTGTTTTGAACTGCTCCGCAGCAGCCTTG
>JANXTP010000210.1 GCA_025352345.1 Burkholderiales bacterium
GCCGATCTTCTGAGCACCCCGAAGAAGTGTCTTCGACATTCCCGCCCCCGGTGGTCAGGCAAAGTGGCGAAGTCACATTTGCTTGAGCAGGCGAGGATTGACCCCGAGGCGCGCGGCCGACAAGCCGGCGTACGATGGGCCGCCGCTGCGGGGGCCGCGTTGTGCGGCGCACCCGGTGCATCGTTCTCAACCTCCGGGAGGTCCATGACTGGATCCGCTAAGCCATCGTTTGAACCGCAGTTTGAACTTCATGCCGGGGCGCTGCGCCTCGCCTTGCGCCCCGATCTCGGCGGTTGCATCGCCGGCCTCTGGCACCGCGACCTGGCGGTCCTGCGCTCGACCGAGCCGGCGGCGCTGACCGCGTCGCGCGCTTCGGCGTGCTATCCGCTGGTCCCGTACTCGAACCGCCTGGCCTACCGCAAGTTCCGCTGGAAGGGCCGCGACTACACGACCCAGCCGAACTTCGACGACAACCCGCATTCGGTGCACGGCATGGGCTGGCAACGGCCGTGGGAGATCGTCTCCAGCAGCGTGCTCGAAGTGGTCATCAAGCTGGTCCATCCGGGTGACGCCGACTGGCCGTTCCCGTTCGAGGCGACCCAGTACTTCGCACTGACGCCTGACTCGATGACGGTCGAGCTGGTGTTCACCAACACCGCCGAGATCGCTCAGCCGGTGGGCCTGGGCTGGCACCCGTACTTCACGAAGCGCGCGCGCAGCCGCCTGCACATCGAGCTGGCGAGCCGCTGGGATTCGGACGCCGCGCAGCTGCCGGTGCGCAAGGTTGCGCAACCCGGCATCGACAGCGACGTGTCGCATCTGGCGTTCGACAACTGCTTCGATGGCTGGAAGGGCCCGGCGCGCATTCGCGACGAGCGCTTGTCGCTGCAACTGAGCTCGTCGCTCGAGCACCTGGTGGTGTTCACGCCGCAGGACCGCGACTACTTCTGCGTCGAGCCGGTGAGTCACGTCTCGAACGCGATCCACATGGCCGACCCGGCCGCGCACGGCTTGCGCACCGTGGCGCCGGGCGAGAGCTGCAAAGCGACGATGAAGCTCGAGGTCGCGGTGGTCTGATGGCGGGCGCCGATGCGGTGAGGGTGGCGGTTGCTGCGGCCGCCTTGCTCGGCGAATCGCCGGTCTGGCACCCGCGCGAGCAGCTGCTGTACTACGCCGACATTCCGGGCCACAAGCTGCAGCGTTTCGACCCGAAGAGCGGCGAACTGACCCACTGGGCCTTCGACACCGACGTGGCCAGTTTCGCGCCGATGCTGGACGGCCGGCTGCTGCTCGCCATGCGCGACGGCCTGTGGCACTTCGACCCGCTGACGGGTGAGCGCGCCCTCGTCGCCGCGCCCGACTACGACCCGAGCACCGAGCGCTTCAACGACGGCAAGGCCGACCCGCAGGGCCGTTTCTGGGTCGGCACGATCTACGAGCCGCGCGACCCGCCGCGCGCATCGCTGCAGTGCTTCGCGAACGGTACGCTGACGAGAAAGGTCGAGGGCCTCACCGTGAGCAACGGCCTGGCGTGGAGCCCGAGCGGCCGAACCATCCACTGGAGCGACACCCAGGCGCACACGATCTATGCCGCCGACTTCGACCCGCAGACCGGCGCGCTGAGCCGCCAGCGCGTGTTCGCGAGCTGGCCCGTCAAGCAGCCCGGCCAGTCGCTGGCCACCTATGGCGGGCGACCCGACGGCGCGGCGATGGATGCCGAGGGCTGCTACTGGGCGGCGATGTTCGAAGGCCAGCGCCTCATTCGGCTGTCGCCCGACGGCGAGATCGTCCGCGAGGTGAAGCTGCCGGTGCGCTGCCCGACGATGCCCTGCTTCGGCGGCTCCGACCTGAAGACGCTCTACATCACGACCTCGCGCCAGAACCGGCCGCCGGCCGAGCTGATCGAGCAGCCGTATGCCGGTTGCGTGCTCGCGCTCGAGGTCGATGTGCCGGGCCTGCCAGCCAACTTCGCGCTCTGAAGTTCAGCACCATCGCCGCATCAATCGAAGCGAGCCGCTGGACCGGCTGCGCACTGACGAGCCATGGGATGCCGCCGTGATCCGCGGCGGCGCGACCGGCCTCGGTATCGCGCTCGACGCGGCGGCGCGACGAGGCTCAGCGGCGAGACCCGCACGTACAAGACCGGGTCGGTGATCGCGTTCGACGCCGCCGAGCTGCGCCAGCAGGGCGGCGGCGCTCAGGAAAGTGGGCCTGCGAAGCCGGCGCTGAAGCGGTGTCGTCAGGGACATGCACCAGCATCGGCGGCACGCTACGGCGATCACGGGGTTGTGGCGCCAAGGCCGCACGCGGCAGTCGGGCAGCCGGCCACCTAGTGGTTTCCCCATATAATTCCGAGGCTTTGCTGCACCTGCACTTTGCCGCACCACGATGAACTCGATCAGAACGACGATCCATGTGGATGAGGCGCCCAAACAGCCCGGCAAGCTCGGCGCAGACCGGGAAGGCTGGGGCGAAGAGTGGGAAAAAGGTGGGGCAGGGCCAGAGGTCGTGAAGCCGTGGTCCAAGCAAGAGGCTGAGACCTGGAGAAGGAACAACCCGTCGTCATCGCCATGGCGGGTCGTCGCGGCCCAGGCCGTGGCGGGGCTGGTGTGTGCTGCCGTCACTTGGGCACTCACGCAGCGCGGCGGGGCGGCCTGGTCGGCACTGTATGGTGCTGCGGCTGTCGTCCTCCCGAGTGCCTTGCTGGCGCGCGGGATGACCCGCGGAACGCGAAACCCCCTGGCAGCGGCCGCGGGTTTCATGTTCTGGGAGATGCTGAAGATCGGGGTGGCGATCGCCATGTTGGTGATCGCCGTGAGGGTTGTACCGAACCTGAGTTGGCCGGCGTTGCTGGCGACGATGGTGGTGTGCATCAAGGTCAATTGGGTCGCGCTGTTGTGGCGCGGCCGTCGTTCGGTCAAGAAGGCGTAGCAACAAGATGGCAGCAGAAGGCGCGGCGCATGCCCCAACCGCAGGTGAGTACATCATTCACCACCTGCAGCATCTGCAGAACGGCAAGCAATCCGGGGTGGTCGACTTTTCCGTCGTCAACCTCGACTCCACGTTCTTCACGATCTTCGTGGGCGTGTTTGGTTGCTGGCTGTTGTGGTTGGCGGCTCGCAAGGCCACCTCCGGCGTGCCGGGCCGCTTTCAGGCCGCAGTCGAGATCCTTGTCGAGATGGTCGACAGCCAGGCCAAGGGCATCGTCCACAACGCGCAGAGCCGCAAGCTGGTCGCGCCGCTGGCGCTGACCGTCTTCGTCTGGATCTTCCTGCTGAACGCGATGGACCTGCTGCCGGTCGACCTGCTGCCGTGGATCGGCGAGCACGTCTTCGGCCTCGAACACCTGCGCATCGTGCCGACCGCCGACCTGTCGGTCACGATGGGCCTCTCGCTCGGCGTGCTGATCGTCTGCCTGGTCTACAACGTCAAGGTGAAGGGCGCGGGCGGCTGGGTGCATGAGCTGTTCTCGGCGCCGTTCGGCGACAAGTGGTTCCTGTATCCGGTGAACTTCCTGATGCAGATCATCGAGTTCATCGCCAAGACCGTCTCGCACGGCATGCGACTGTTCGGCAACATGTACGCCGGCGAGCTGATCTTCATGCTGATCGCGTTGATGGGCGGGGCGTTCGCGCTTTCGGCCACCGGCATCCTGCTGACCCTCGGCCACATCGTCGCCGGCTCGGTCTGGGCGATCTTCCACATCCTGATCATTACGCTGCAGGCGTTCGTGTTCATGATGCTGACGCTGGTGTACGTCGGTCAGGCGCACGACAGCCACTAGTTCTGAATCGTTTTTTCCCCGCGGCGTCTCTCTTTCCAAATTCGTCAAATTCGAGATTCGTTTTTTTTCCTTATCTAAAAACCTTAACTGGAGTCATCATGGAAGTCATTAGCTTTGTTGCCCTTGCCGCTGGCCTGATCATTGGTCTGGGAGCCGTCGGCGCCTGTATCGGCATTGGCATCATGGGCAGCAAGTACCTTGAGGCGGCCGCCCGCCAACCCGAACTGATGAACGAACTGCAGACCAAGATGTTCCTGCTGGCCGGTCTGATCGACGCCGCGTTCATCATCGGCACCGGTATCGCGCTGTGGTTCGCCACCGCCAACCCGTTCCTGGCGCAGATCGCCAACCTGCCGAAGTAAGCCGTTGCGGCGCCGGCGTGGCCGGCGCTTCGCAATTCCACTTTCTTCCTACAGAGGCAAGAAAAACGTGAGCATCAATGCAACGCTGATCGTGCAAATGATCGTGTTCCTGATTCTCGTCGGCTTCACGATGAAATTCGTGTGGCCGCCGATCGTCAAGGCACTCGACGAACGCGCGAAAAAAATCGCCGATGGACTGTCGGCCGCCGACAAGGC
>JANXTP010000241.1 GCA_025352345.1 Burkholderiales bacterium
CGAGTGGCCGAAGGTGCTCCCCTGCTAAGGGAGTATGTGGGCAAAACCTGCATCGAGGGTTCGAATCCCTCCGGCTCCGCCAGCAAGTCTGAGCCCTCCCTCGTGGAGGGCTTTTTCTTACCTGAGCCCCGGACAGTGCGGGCCTGCAGGCGGCGCCGAATTCTCTGTTCAGCCATCACGCGCTGAATTGCGACTTGATGGTCGCCAAACGGCCGTCCAGTCTCAGTCGCTCATTTCGCCGGTGCGACTTTGTCGAGCGATGACACACCCCCAAGGACAAGGCCCGCTGTCGCGGGCCCAGATGTCGGGTAGATCGCGTAGCCGATCAGACGTTGGCCATACCGAGCAACACCCGCTGGTCCGCCCAGGCCACTGGCAGCGGCCCCATCTTGATCAAGCGGTCGGCCGTCACCTCCATTGGCTGCTCACCCCGCACGATGGCGTGGACAATGTCGGGTGCCAGAAAGGCCAGATGGATCACCCGGATCACATAGCCCGCACTGGCAAACTGCTCCTGCTGTGCAATCGCCTGCGCGCTGTCGCAGCGTCCTGAACTCAATCGCTCGAACCAGTCATGCGCCTTCGAGATCATGGCCACCAGCTTCGCATCCACTTCGCGCCTTGTTGATTCACCTCCAGGCCTCACGATCAAGCGCACAGCCATCCCGCAGCGTTTCAACTGCACAGGTACCTCGATCATGTGGAGTTCTTCATCGTCGCCGGGGGCTACCGCTGTTGCCGACCAGATCGCTTCGATACGCACCTCAATCGCGATCGAGTCCTTGCGCACCGTGATGCGTTTGACCAGCCGCGTCAGTACCTCGATCTTCTGCGAGGCCATCGCCGTTTCCAGCAATGCACCGGCGGCCGCAGCCGCATGCAATCGGCGTTGCGCTGGACCAGCGTCCACTGACCCCCTCATCGCCATCACCCGTGCTCGATCCTTCAGAAACCCCGAGACCGCTTCCACCACCGCCGTCTCCAACTCCGTCGCAGGTAGCCGCATCGCACTCGTAGCGTCGTCAGCTTCTGCGCTTCCCTGATCGATGTAATACCGATACCGCCGCACCCCCTTCTGCGCATGCGAGGGTGTCAGCCGATGCCCCTGTTCATCGAACACCAGCCCGGTTAGCAAGCTCGGATGCGCTGAATTCGCGCGTACCCGATGCCCCTGCCGGTTCGCCATCAACTGCGCCTGCACCGCCTCCCAAAGTTCAGGTTTTACGATCGCCCAATGCTGCCCCTCAAACACTTCATCCTTGTGCACGATTTGCCCGATGTAGACCGGGTTCGATAGGATCCGGTACAGGTGCCCTCGGCTGAAGGGTCGACCACCCGCAGCACCTTCCCGCCGCGTGACCCGCGCAGGTGTGACCCACCTGCGCCGGTTCACCTCCGCCACCAGCGCACTGACACAGCCCAGTTCCAAGTACAGCCGGTAAAGCTCCCGCACCATCTCAGCGCGGGGCTCATCAATCGTCAGACTGCGCTGGTTAGCATCGAGCCCAGGCACGTACCCAATCGGCGCTAGCCCACCCATCCACAACCCCTTGCGCTTTGACGCAGCGATCTTGTCGCGGATCCGCTCCCCGGTCACCTCCCGCTCGAACTGCGCGAACGACAGCAGCACATTCAGCGTCAATCGACCCATCGACGAAGTCGTGTTGAACTGCTGCGTGACCGACACGAAACTAACGCCGTGTGCGTCGAACAATTCGACCATCTTCGCGAAGTCCGCCAGTGACCTTGTGAGTCGATCGATCTTGTAGACCAGGATGATCCGCACCCGACCCAGTGCCACATCCGCCAGCAGCCGACGCAAGCCAGGTCGCTCCACGTTCCCACCCGAGAACCCGCCGTCATCGTAGGCACCGAGAACACTCCAGCCCTGCGTCTTCTGACTCAGCACAAATGCCTCGCAGGCTTCACGCTGCGCATCCAGCGAATTGAAGCCTTGCTCCAGACCATCCTCAGATGATTTGCGGGTGTAGATCGCGCAGGGAAGGGCAGGGACTTTCGTCATGATCGCAACCCAAAGAACAGAGGGCCGGACCAGGCGGTGCCGGTGATCTCGCGCGAGATCGCGGTCAGGCTGCGCCAGGTCCGGCCCGCATATTCGAAGCCAGAGGAAAGAACTGTCACGTGGTGCGTCTGACCCTGCCATTCGCGCAGCAGCCGCGTCCCTGGTGACAACGTCACCGTATGCGCAGCGCCAGCAGTCGAATGACGCAGGCTGCGCACCAACCGATCAGCTCGACCGGCGCCAGCAATCGCTTCCATCTGGAGACGCCACGCCAGCGCACCGCGCAGCAGCCCAACCTGGGCATGACGCGGGGCAGGGTGGTTGAACACTACTGCCCAGCGTTCGACCAGCCCCACCCTATCGAGGGCGGCCAACTCGGCGAGCGAGTCAGTCACGTTCATGCGCCGACTGAGCCGATGATGCGGTAGCGGCGAACCTCCGACCCGGCCGCATCGCACACCACTTTCAAACCGAGCCGCTTGCGCAGCACACCGCTTATCGCGCCGCGCACCGTGTGAGCTTGCCAGCCGGTGAGATTCATCATCTGCTCGAGCGTCGCACCCTGCGCAGCATTCAGCATCGAGATCAAGCGGGCCTGCTTGCTCGTCCCGACCGGATCGGCAGGAGCGCGTTGGGCGATGGGTAGAGCCACACCCACCTTGGCGCGGCTGCGACGCACTTTCTTCACCGGTGCCACCGCCGCTGGCGCATCAATCTGCTTCGTGGACTTGGTCTTTGTTGCTGCGACCTTGATCGCCGCGGTCTTCGAGGCTGTTGTGTTTGCCTTCATAGAGCTTCTCCTGGTGTCCACCGCGACCTTCGCGGCGGTGCACCAGTAACGCTCTGTGCGGCACACACATCAAGTCATTTGTGGAGGTATCTGCCTGAGATGCCGCGGGTGCGGGACGTTTACCAACTGCTGCATATTTGCTGCGCACGCTTGAGTGGCGGTAATGCAGCGGTTGCCGCCAGTCGCGGCCGCGGGGTCAACTTAAGGCGCCGGCCGCATTGCAGTCATAGCGTTTCAAATGGCGGCTACAGACGGACGCTCGGTCTTGCGGCTGGAGCCAACGCACTTCTCACGATCGCATGCCGACGGTACGCGAACAGCAGCTTTGCCCGGAAGCTATGGCAGCTTTCAACTCATTGCTGGCATAGAGCGGTCACTCGTAACCCTAGGGCGACAGTCTGCGACCGGTCTAAAACGGACGGCCCCATCTTAAAGCGCTGCTATTCAGCGGTGGATGGCTTTCGCAGCCAAATGCTGAACAAACGCTTATCGCCATCAAACGATAGCTGGCCATAACAAACGTGCGGTACCTCGATCCGTTTTTGGCTTGCGCCGCGCCGTCAGCTCTGCATCTTGGCTGAACGATCCTAGTCATTCAAGACTTGGTGGGCAGCGACAGCTTAAGACTGATAGCGGGCGTTCGTTGATGGAACCTCAATCGTCAGCTTCCGCCGAGAGCTGACCATCGAGAAAGGCAGAGAGCTAAATGCCTATCGTGCCAGGCTATCCGGCGGAGGATCAAAACGCTACGAGGTCAAGCTCTTCCAGCCGGATTGCAAGTGCTTCTTCGGAGACACGAAACTGGGTTGCCAACGGAACCAGTTGGCGACCTGCATAGTGATTCAGCCCCGCGAGTTGGCGGCTGAGATCACGCAACCGCGAAAACTTGGCGCGAGCTTCTTCAAGGCGAAATCCCCCCATGTTGAACGCGGTGTCGTCATCCAATATCAAAGGCGCTGCACCGAAGCTCGCTGCAAACCGCTCCCTGGTCAAATTGGGCGGCATAAGAAAGAACGTGGCGAACTTGTCCGCTTCTCTTTCCCTCGGCTCTCTCGACACGACAACGCCGCCCTTGGGACGATCACGATGCGCGCCGTTCATGCCCGGATGCAATACGGCATGTCCGAGCTCGTGCGCCGCGGTGAATAGGATTTCGTCGTCCGGAAACTGCCTGGATAGTCTGACCCGACCCACGTTCGCCTCGAACAGGCCCGCAACCTCAAAGTGGCCCGATGGCGACTGGAATGAGCCGAGCGTGTCATCGACCGCGCAAGAGTACCCGAGCAGGCGCAAAGCCTTCTCCGGATCGAATGTCGCCAGCGGATCGTTCGGTGCGTCCTTCCACAATTTCGCCCGATTACGCCATAGCTGGTTCTGCAGTTTGCGGGCGACCTCCAGTATCTGGTCGTCGGAATACGAGTCGCGCACTGCGAACTTGAAGTTACCGGAGAGATCATTCCCTTTTGCCTGCTTGAGGTCGGCGATGCGCAGTGCGCCAATTCGCTCTCCGGCCGCTGCGTGTGCGGCCCTTAGGCGCTCGCGAACTTCGTCGCATCGCGTGCGTTGATGGCGCGCCCAGGAAGTGCCATTGAACGATTTGAGGTTCAAGTTGACGATAAAGACAGCTGAATTCGCTCCCGCGAACGCTGAGCTTAAGCCTGCACCCGAATCGCCGCGAGCTCCCTCAAACCCACGATCAAAAATCAAAATCGCGTGGGTCATCAGGTCCAGACACGTCTCCGCGATTCGAAGTGGAATGTCCGTCGCTAGCTTCAACTGCTCCTTCGCATCTTCCTCCAATGACTCGAATGCCGGCGTGCCCTTCGCCCTGTCCCTTGCGGTGCGCGAAGCAAATACCGCGTCGAAGGCCGCGGCGTCGTCCTGAAAGAGAGCGCTAAGCGCGGGGTAAATCCGCTCCTGGATGTCATGAAGAGCATTGCGGATCGCGTCGTGATGCTGTTGATACTTCGGCCGGCTAAGCGTTAAGGTGCCTACGGTGGCGAGCAGCTTTGCCGCAAGTAGCCCCATAAGGGCAGCCGCGCTTCCGGAGCCAGGCACGTGCCCGCCCTTGCCGAACTTGTCGAGCAAGACGTTGGCCTTGAGGTCGAGGAGGTTGGAATGGGAGCCCATCTACGGAACGCATTGTCCTCAATTCTTGGTGCCCGTCATTGCTTGTAAGCTGCAGCAAGCGAGCAACGACTCAGGCGGCTTTCCGTCCCTTCAGCGGTAGCTGCAGCTCTTCCACGTCCAGCGTGAAGTCGAGCGGTACCTGGATCGGCTGCATCGCGGGGCTTTTGCTGTTGTAGACGTCTACGTCCATCCTGAGCTGATAGCAGTCACCGACGATTTGCTGGCGACGTTGCGCGAAGGACCGAACGAAGTGATCCCGCGGAGCGTGCTCATCGTCCATGTCCGCCCAGAGCGACATCGTCCGGTCACCCCTCTTGAAGCGGACGGCGTGCTTGGCCCGGTAGCGCTGCCCGTCGGCGTTGGTCCTGTACTCCTCGCGGAAGAACTGCGAGATGTCGGAAGCAATGGCGTCGACCACCGTTCGCACGCTGGGCTTGTGCAGGCCACACTGATACGCCCACTCGGCTACGGCGTGCGGGTCGAGCAAGCCGTCGCCTCCCATCTCGACCTGGTAGCGCTCGATGTAGGCCTTGACCTGGTTTCCATAAGCAGACATGTCGACTCTCAACGTTTTGCTAGCTATTCGGTGAACGAACCCCACCCATCGGCATCCGCCGACGGGAGCACATGCGCTCGCACCTTCACTTGGTGTTTTCGCAGAAAGTCATGCCGGTCAAGGCGCCGCTGCAGCTGCCCAACGACTAACCCGGGATGGACATTGATGCGCTGAGCAAACCGGAGCACCTTGTCCTCAGAGAAGTACGGCTGTACGCGAGCGATAAAGTTCTCTAGTTCAGCCGCTGGGACGCAGAAGTCGGCACCCGCGGCGTTTGCTCGACGCTCGTACTCGGGAAGGTCTGCCTTCGACTCGCCGACATCGGAATCGATGACCGCCTGGTTGTCAGCCTTGCCGTCCTCTTGAAGCACATGCTCGATTTCATGGCGGAGCACGAACCAGAAGTTGTCAATCCGATCAAAACGAAGAGACATCCCA
>JANXTP010000272.1 GCA_025352345.1 Burkholderiales bacterium
GGCATTTGCCCTGTGTGTTCGTGCCGGCCGGGCCGATGAGCACCGGCTTGTCGAACACGGCGAAGACGAAGGTGCGCGAGCAATTCGCGCAAGGCCTGGTCGGGCGCGATGAGCTGCTCAAGGCCGAATCCGCCGCGTACCACGGTGCCGGCACCTGCACGTTCTACGGCACCGCCAACAGCAACCAGATGCTGCTCGAAGCGATGGGCCTGCACGTGCCGGGTGCCGCCTTCGTGCACCCGCACGCCGAGCTGCGCGAGACGCTGACGCGCGAGGCGGTGCGCACGGTGCTGGCGATTTCCAACAAGGGGCCGACGGGCAAGCCCGCCGACGGCCGGTCGGGCGGCGGTCGATTTCTCCCCATCGGCCAGCTCGTCGATGAGCGCGTGATCGTCAACGCGATGGTCGCGCTGCTGGCCACTGGTGGCTCGACCAACCACCTGATCCATTGGGTTGCGGTGGCGCGTGCGGCCGGCATCCTGATCGACTGGACTGATTTTGCTGACCTGTCGCACGCCACGCCACTGCTGGCGCGCGTCTACCCGAACGGCAGTGCCGACGTGAACCAGTTCCAGGCGGCCGGCGGACCGGGCTATGTGATCCGCGAGCTGATCGACGCCGGCCTGATGCATGCCGATGTGGCCACCGTCTCCGACGGCGGCCTGCGCGACTACACCCGGCTCCCGCAGCGTGATGCTGCAGCGACGCTGAGCTGGCGAGATCTGCCGCCGGCCGCCACCGTCAACACCGACGCCGACATCGTGCGGCCTGCCGCCGCGCCGTTCAGCGACCACGGCGGCCTGGCGCTGTTGACCGGCAACCTCGGGCGCGCCGTCATCAAGACCTCGGCGGTGCCGGCCGACCGGCATGCGGTCGAGGCGCCGGCCATCGTGTTCGACACCCAGGAAGCCTTGCAGGCGGCGTTCAAGGCGGGTGAGCTGGAGCGCGACTTCGTCGCTGTGGTGCGCTTTCAGGGCCCGCATGCCAACGGCATGCCCGAGTTGCACAAGCTGACGCCGCCGCTGTCGGTGCTGCAGGGCAAGGGCTTCAAGGTTGCCCTGGTGACCGATGGCCGGATGAGTGGCGCCTCGGGCAAGGTGCCTGCTGCGATCCACGTCAGCCCGGAAGCGTTGGCTGGTGGACCGCTCGCCAAGGTGCGCACTGGCGATCTGATCCGCATCGATTCGAACGCCGGCACACTGGAGGCCATCGTCGATGCGGCCACCTGGGCCGCGCGCGAGCCCGCCGTACTTTCAGATGAACAGCGCGACATCAACGCCCACGGCCTCGGCCGTGAACTGTTCGGCGGTATGCGCCGCAATGTCTTGACGGCCGAAGAAGGGGCAGTGACCTGGTTATGAAAACACCCTCAATGCAAGCCCTTGAACTCGCCACCTGCGGCCCGGTGATCCCGGTCATCGTGCTCGATCGCATCGACGACGCGGTGCCGATGGCGCAGGCCCTGGTCGCCGGCGGCGTCAGGGTGCTCGAAGTGACGCTGCGCACGCCGGTCGCACTGCAATGCATCGAAGCCATCACCCGCGCGGTGCCCGAGGCCATCGTTGGCGCCGGCACGGTGCGCAGTGCGGCCGATGCACGGGCTGCGAAGGATGCAGGATGCCGTTTTGCGGTCAGCCCCGGCTACAGCCGCGAGATCCGTCAGGCCTGCGGCAACATCGACCTGCCCTTGTTGCCGGGCGTGGCCACCGCCAGCGAGGTCATGGCGGCAAATGCCGACGGTTATTTCTTCCTGAAATTCTTTCCGGCCGCTGCGGCCGGTGGCATTGCGATGCTGAAGGCCTTCGCCGGGCCCTTCAGCGATGTGCATTTCTGCCCGACGGGCGGAATCACCCTGGCGTCGGCACCGCAGGTCCTGGCGCTGCCCAACGTCAAGGTGTGTGGAGGTTCGTGGCTGACGCCGCCCGATGCGGTGGCCGCGGGCGATTGGGCGCGCATCACTGCGCTGGCGCGTGAGGCGTCGGCGCTGCGCGCAGGCTGAGCCCGCTGCTCAGACCGATCGGCTGCGGTACGACATCCAGCCGACGATGCCGATGCCTAGCGCGAGCAGACTGGCAATGTCCGGCTTCAGCGCGGACCCAGGGTCTGCATCCAACGAGCTGAAGGTACCGGTCCGCAGGTCGCTGGGATCTGGCTGTTCCCACTTCGAAATAGGAATCTGCAACTGAGCAGGATTGGTGAGCGAGAAGCGTTGTGAGAGCAAGTCGTCCGCCACCAAATACGGCGACGCCGAGACAGCTGCCAGGTGGTCATCTGTAGACAGCGTGACAAATTGAATCCCTGCTTCGACATCGCTGTTGAAACTCAAGTTGCCTGAAGCTGCCGGGCTGAAGGTCTGCGCGCTGGTGGCCGAGCCAACGATCAATGCAAGGGCTGCCAGCTGGCGCGCGATGGGGAGAGTCTGCATGGCGGTACTCCTGTCCAACAGACGGTGCACTGCGAGAGGCGTGTGATACCGATGGAAAGGAATATCGCAATGTCTGTGCCGGAAGTGCTCAGTGGGTCACACCTTGTTGCACCTCGAACACGTCAGCAGCAGACCTGCCGCCGCCGCAGATCAGCGTTGGATCAGCTCGACCTTGTAACCATCGGGGTCGGTGATGAAGGCGATCACCGTCGAGCCGCCGGCCACCGGCCCGGCTTCACGGGTGACGGTGCCGCCACCCGCCTTGATCGCCGCGCAGGCGGCATAGGCGTCGGGCACTTCGATCGCGATGTGGCCGTAGGCGGTGCCGAGCTCGTAGTGGTCTACGCCGTGGTTGTAGGTCAGCTCGATTTCGGCGTGATCGGGGTTGGTGCCGTAGCCCACGAAGGCCAGGCTGTATTGGTGCTCGGGTCGATCGGTGGTGTGCAAGAGCTTCATGCCCATCACGCGGGTGTAGAAATCAATCGAGCGCTGCAGGTCGCCGACGCGCAGCATGGTGTGGAGCAATCTCATCGCAGGTGCCTTCGGAAGTGGAAATACCCGATAGCCTAGCAATGAATCAGGTGCCGCGCGTGACGCGACCGCATTCAATCGGCGCGTGTCACCGTCAAGTAGCAGGCCTGAACGCCCGGTGGCAGGCTCATCAACGTGGCGTCCATGCCATCGGGCAGGCGGGCATCGCAGGCCAGTGCATGCAGTGACGCCAAGCCATGCGCACGTTGCAGCGACAGGGTCAGCGGCGAGCGCGCTGCAGCCAGGCCACTGGTTTCGATCTCATCGGCCATGGCGACCAGTGGCATGCTCAGTTGCCACGGCCGTATCAGCTTGCAGAACAGCACGTCGCGGCGCCCGGCGAGCGCATGCGCCATCGCCGGGTCGATCAAACGGGGCGTCTCGATCGCAGCGGGGCCCAGGCAGTCGAGTGCGCGCAGCAGTGCGGTCCAGCCAGTGTCGTGCAGCATGCCGGCCAGGTAGCCGTCGAGCGGGTCCACCCCGTCGGCCGCGGCCAGCGCGGAACACAGGCGGGCCTTGAATTCGGCATTGATCCAGATTTGCGGCGCTGCCAGCGCCGACAGCGAGGCGCCGCGCACATTGAAGATGGGCCGCAGCACCGACTTCGCGATGACGCGACGCAGGTGATCCGAGCCAATCGACAGCACCGCCTGCGACAGATCGACGATCGGCTCGCGGCTGCCGCGGTGGGAGCCATTGGCCGCGCGGATGACCTCGGCGGCCAGCACTGCATCCTTGCCGATGCGCGCGGCGACTTCGGCTGACACGTAGTGATCGTCACGCAAGCTACGCATCAGCTGCGGCAGCACCTGCGGCGCGCGCGGCAGCAGGGCGTTGCGCTGCGGGTCGGACTGGATCACCTCGTCGAGCCGAGACAGCACCGACAGCGCCTGTTTGTCGAGTGGGACGCCGTCGCTCGATGCATCCGTGCCGACTGAGGACGTCGGTTCCGCTTTCGGTTGAGCCAGCAGCCAGGCGACAAACAGTGATGTCACGTCGACCATTTCTGCGGCGAGCTTTATCGCTGCCGGCTCAGGGGCGGCCGCAGTGACCACACCCGCACTGCCCGCGAGCCGGGGCCGGGGCGGTGCCACGCGTTCAGCAGCAGCGCGAGGGCGCCGCCAGGGACTCAGCGCAAGAGGCCATCGAAACATCAACATGGAATGGCTCGTACAGGATGAAAATCAACACAGTGTGTGCTGCGTGCAGCGAGGCTATCCGCGGTGTTGCGGCCGATTCACCGGCCAGATCCAGGTTTGGCGCGGTGTTCAGCCCTTTGGGGCAGCGTCCAGCCAGCCCGCCATGCCCTGGGCGTTGAGTTCGATGTCCATGTCCAGCAGCTCCAGCACGCGCTGGTGCGCCACTGTGCTCCCCAGGGA
>JANXTP010000303.1 GCA_025352345.1 Burkholderiales bacterium
GCTGATCGCGACGCAGCAGGCTGGCCATGCGCCGATCACGCAGCTCGACAGCGGTGACGGCGCGGTGTTGCGCGAGGCGGTGATTTCGGTGGCAACGTCGCTGGCGCAAGCCATCGTGCGCGACGGCGAGGGCGCGACCAAGTTCATCACGGTGCAAATCGACGGCGGCGCCACCGAAGCCGAATGCCAGCTGGCGGCGTATGCGATCGCGCACTCGCCGCTGGTCAAGACCGCGTTTTTCGCGAGTGACCCAAACCTCGGCCGCATCCTGGCGGCCGTCGGCTACGCCGGCATCGCCGACCTGGATCAGACCCTGATCGACCTGCACCTCGACGATGTGCAGGTGGTTTCGCGCGGCGGGCGGCTCCCGGCGTACCGCGAGGAAGACGGCCAGCGGGTGATGAAGCAAGGCGAGATCACGGTGCGGGTGAACCTGAACCGCGGCGCGGCCAGCACCACGGTGTGGACCTGCGATCTCAGCTACGAGTACGTGAAGATCAACGCCGATTACCGCAGTTGACCGGCGGACCTCGGCGTCGACTGCTCAGCTCGACGGCAGCCTGTCCACCGCGTCGGTGAACAGCGCATCGACGCCCCAGCCGAACAGCCGCGCGGCCACTGCCGAGTCGTTCACCGTGTAAGCCATCGCCAACAGGCCGGCTGCGTGCAACCGGTCGACCCACGCAGCATCGACCAGCACGAAGTCCACCACCACCGCGACGCAGCCCAGCGCCTGCGCCTGCTCGAACCAGTCGGGTGTCAACGCGTCGAGCAGCAGCGCACGCGGCAAGCCCGGCGCGGCGTCGCGTGCCGCGGCCACCGCATCCACCGAGAACGAACTGAGCAGCGGCGGGCTCGCCTGACCCTGCCACAACCGTGCCGCCTCGGCGGCGACGCGCTGCCCGGTCGGCACCTCCACACCCGGCGTCGGCTTGATCTCGATGTTCAGCAACGAACTGGTGGTGATGCAGAACTGCGCGATCGCCGCCAGCGTCGGGATCGGCTCGCCGGCAAATGCAGGGCTGTGCCAGCCACCGGCGTCCAGCGCGGTGAGTTCGGCCCAGGTCCGATCGCCGGCGATGCCAGTCTCGCCGGTGGTGCGCTCCAGCGTCGTGTCGTGAAGCAGGAAGGCGACGCCGTCGACGCTGAGCTTCACGTCGCATTCGAAGGCCTGGCAGCCATGCTGGTGGCCGAGGCGAAATGCCGCCAGCGTGTTTTCAGGCGCCAGCGTCCCGCCGCCCCGATGGGCCAGCCAGCGGCAGCGGCGCCAGGGGCTGTCCGGGGCGAGCGTGGTGTGGCTCGGCAGATCGGTATTCATCGGTTCAGGAGGGTGGTGGCGACGGCCGCCGGGTGCGCCCGCGCGACAACGATAGACGGCTTTGCCATGCCTAGGAGCCCCCACACCCTGGTTTTCCGCCGGTGAGCAACGACAATCAGGCATTCTCGCAACGCGTCTGCGCCTGGGCGTGTCCGACCCGTCCGGGCGGCCCCCCTCGACCCTCGCCTCATCCATGAACGCACCCACGACCCTGACCGAATTGGTGTCCGCGAGCCGCGTCGAAACCGGCTCGCCTCGCCTGCGCGAGATTCCGTACAACTACACCTCGTTCTCGGACCGAGAGATCGTGCTGCGGCTGCTCGGCGCACGGGCCTGGGAACTGCTGGGCCGGCTGCGCGCCGAACGCCAGACCGGCCGCTCGGCGCGGATGCTCTACGAGGTGCTGGGCGACATCTGGGTGGTGCAGCGCAACCCCTATCTGCAAGATGATTTGCTCGACAACCCGAAGCGCCGCCAGCTGCTGATCGACGCGCTGCACCACCGGCTCAGCGAGGTGGAAGCGCGCGCCAAGCCCAGCGATGGCGCGCACCACGGCGAAGTCAACGAGCTGCTGACCAGCGCGAAGGCCGCGGTGCAGCGCTTTGCCGACCAGTTCGACGAGGTCGCCCGCCTGCGCCGCCGCGCCACCAAGACGCTGCGCCGCTGCACCGCAGCTGACAACGTCAAGTTCGATGCGCTGTCGCGGGTGTCGCACGTGACCGATGCCACCGATTGGCGTGTCGAATACCCCTTCGTCGTGCTGACGCCCGACACCGAAATCGAGATGGCCGCGCTGGTCAATGGCTGCGTCGAGCTGGGCCTGACCATCATCCCGCGCGGCGGCGGCACCGGCTACACCGGTGGCGCGATCCCGCTGACCTGGAACAGCGCGTTCATCAACACCGAGAAGCTCGAAGCGATGAGCGAGGTCGAGATGCGCCAGCTGCCCGGCGTAGAGCAGCCGGTGGCCACGGTGTGGAGCGAAGCCGGCGTCGTCACCCAGCGCGTGGCCGATGCGGCCGAGCGCGCCGGTTTCGTGTTCGCGGTCGACCCGACCTCGGCCGAGGCCAGCTGCATCGGCGGCAACATCGCGATGAACGCGGGCGGCAAGAAGGCCGTGCTGTGGGGCACCGCGCTCGACAACCTGGCCTCGTGGCGCATGGTCACGCCCGAAGCGAAGTGGCTCGAAGTCACACGGCTCAACCACAACCTCGGCAAGATCCATGATGTCGAGGTGGCCAGCTTCGAGCTGAAGTACTTCGACGCCAGCGGCAAGACGCTCGAGCGCACCGAGCGGCTCGACATCCCTGGTGCCACCTTCCGCAAGGAAGGCCTGGGCAAGGACGTGACCGACAAGTTTCTGGCCGGCCTGCCGGGCATTCAGAAAGAAGGCTGCGACGGTTTGATCACCAGCGCGCGTTGGATCGTCCACAAGATGCCGGCGCACATCCGCACGGTCTGCCTCGAATTCTTCGGCAATGCCAAAGACGCGGTGCCCAGCATCGTCGAGATCAAGGACTACCTGTTCGCGCAGGCGAAGGCCGGTGGCGCGGTGCTGGCAGGGCTGGAGCACCTGGACGATCGCTACCTGAAGGCAGTGGGCTACGCGACCAAGAGCAAGCGCGCCCATGCCGGCGCGCATGCGTCGGGCCTGCCGAAGATGGTGCTGTTCGGCGACATCGCCGGCGACGATGCCGACGTGGTCGCGCGCGCCACCAGCGAGGTGATCCGCATCGCGAACAGCCGCGCCGGTGAAGGCTTCGTCGCGGTCAGCCCCGAGGCGCGCAAGAAGTTCTGGCTCGATCGGAAAAGAACAGCCGCGATCAGCAAGCACACCAACGCCTTCAAGGTCAACGAAGACGTGGTGATCCCGCTGCCGCGCATGGGCGAGTACACCGAAGGCATCGAGCGCATCAACATCGAG
>JANXTP010000315.1 GCA_025352345.1 Burkholderiales bacterium
GGCTTACGAGTCGGCGCTGGCATCAACCGGCTGGCGGTTGCCGATGAAGCCGGAGCTGAACCCGCCGCTCTGGGAGGCCGGTCACATCGGCTGGTTCCAGGAGTACTGGATCGGCCGCCATGTGCAGCGCCTGCGCGGCACGTCTTGCGACCCCACCGGGATCCGCTTGGCTTCGATCGAGCCGCGGGCCGATGGGTGGTACGACTCGTCGACCGTGCCGCACGACAGCCGCTGGTCACTCGATCTGCCGGACCTGCAGCGCACCAAGGACTACCTGGCCGAGACGCTGGAGATCACGCTTGATTTGCTGGATGCGACCGACACGGATGTGGCCGACCCGGACACAGCGCTGTATTTCCACCGGCTCGCCCTGTTCCACGAAGACATGCATGGCGAGGCCTTCGCCATGATGGCGCAGACACTGGGCTTGAACCTCGGCACCGGAGCCGGCGGCCGCCCCAGCCCGCGCGATCTGCTGCCGGCGGTGCCCGTGCATGGCAGCGCGGTGCAGCGGCCGCCGCTGACGTTTGCCCCGATGCGCTGGACGCTGGGCCTGGCGCGCGGCGATGGTTTCGTGTTCGACAACGAAGCCGCTGCGCACGAGGTCGTGCTGCCGGAATTCGAGATCGACTCGCAGGCCGTGAGCTGGGCGCAGTACGCCGACTTCGTCGAAGACGGCGGCTACGACGACGAGCGCTGGTGGTCAGCCGACGGCTGGCATTGGGTGCAGCGCCAGGGTCGGCGCGTGCCGCGCCATGTCGATCAATTGCGGCTGGGCGTGCTGCAGCGCTGCTTCGGCACGCTGGTGCATCTGCCGATGCAGCAGCCGGTGGTGCACGTCAGCTGGTACGAGGCCGATGCCTGGTGCCGATGGGCCGGGCGGCGCCTGCCGACCGAGGTCGAATGGGAGGCTGCTGCCCACCTGGGTGCCAGCCGCGGCTTCCGTTGGGGCGAGGTCTGGGAGTGGACGGCGAGCACATTCCGGCCCTACCCGGGGTTCAGCCCCGACCCGTACCGCGACTACTCGCAGCCGTGGTTCGGCACGCACAAGGTGCTGCGCGGCGCGTCGTTCGCGACACCTTATCGGCTGCGCCACCCGAAGTTCCGCAATTTCTACCGACCCGAGCGCGACGATGCGTTTTGCGGGTTCCGCAGCTGCACGGCTTGAGCCTGGACAACAAGCCCTCCTCAGCGCTGAAGGTGCGCAAACGATTTGCGCACCCCAAAAGAAACTGGCCGTCGACACGGCCAGTTTGCTGCTTTTCGGTTTTCGCCCGACCGGGGTATCAGCCAGCTTTTCTGCGTGACGCCACAAATCCGACGATGCCAAGACCGGCGAGCATCAAAGCGTGCGTTTCTGGCTCAGGAACCGGCGTTGCGGTCACCGAATAATTGGCACCCACCAAGGCGAAACCTGGGGCCTGGCCCAAGCCGTCGAGCGTGCCGCTGGCTTTGACGGTGTAATTCCCTGCTGCGACATTCGTGAAATGAAACCCGGCTGCTGATGCGTCAAGATCACCAACCAGCGCGCCTACTTTGCCGCTGGTGAAAGTCACCTGATCCAGCGTAAACGTGAAACTGAAGGGTGCTGAAAAAGTCACACTCGTCGCGGCAAACAGGCCGCCTGTTACCTCAGAAAGCGAACTCACCGAGATGGTGCCGATAGTGACGTCGCTGAAGGAAGATCCTACGATGGGCCCTCCCAAGATCGTCAAAGCAGAGGCGTTCAACGAGGTGGCTGCCAGAACGGCTGCCACGGCAAGGGATTTGCCGGCAAATTTAGCGAGAGACGTTTGCATTTTCTACTCCAAAAGTGAGCGTAAGGCGGATGACTGATGAAGCCAAAGCAAGTACTGTGCTTAGAAGTTATCCGTAAATAGTAAACTCTCGTCCCGAGCCGCATTTCACGCGGCGGTTGGACGAAGGCATGGCAACACGCAAGCGAGTTGAGTCGTGGGTGGTGACCGATGATTTCTGGCAGCGAGTCGAGCCGCTGATCCCA
>JANXTP010000329.1 GCA_025352345.1 Burkholderiales bacterium
GGCTTACTGATGAGCTACGACAGGCCATTACCGCAACAGCCGCAGGATTCGGCTAATTCATTGTGTTCTTGCGGCGGCGCACCACAGCGCCTACTGCTGCGAGTCCAACCAGCATCAGTGCGTAGCTCTCCGGCTCCGGGACGCCAGGGACGACAGGGTCGATGCCCCCGCCGCCAGTCGCAGTGCCGGCCTGGAGCGAGGCTACGAAAACGCCGCTGTCGAAAATATCGTCCTCCGTGTCGGCGATGCCGATCACGATAGTGTGGCTGCCATCGGAGTTTCCGGCACCCAGAATGCCAGTCACGGTGAGGACTCGAGTAAGACCGTTGTACTCTGTTCCGTACAGGCCGTCACCCACCGGGTTGCTTATGAAATTGGTCGGGTTGTCCGGGGTGTTTGAAATTAGGTCGCCACTGCCAAACTTGGCATAGTTCACGCCGTCAACGAAGAAGCCGAAGATGTCGGTCACGCTCTGGGTCGGGAATTCTTCAGTACCAAACACGAACTGCGCCGACACCGAGGTTTTGCCTGCCGCAACATTGAATTTGAAGCTGAGCACGTTGGCGTCGAGAGTGTCCGACGCGCCGCCTGCGCTGGCGCTCAATGCGCCGAGTTTTGCATTCTCGCCGCTGTCTGACTGACCGGAGAAATCGTCCAGGGTATTGGTGTTCGGCAGGTTGACGTTGCCGCTCGTGAGCAGAATGCCGTTCGCCAGTTCCAGCGTCGGCGACGAGCCCGACGATGGCGCAAGATTGAAGCCGCTGTAGGTGGCCGATTGCTGAAACGATGTGGTGTTTGTACCCTGGTAAGTGCCCGAACCCGCGACGACGTAGATGCCGCTGCCGGACGCGAGCACGGCATTGGTCAGCGTTTCCGCGATGCCGGTAGTGCTGTTGATGGCGTTGATGGGCTGCGCCGATACGCCGCCGGACGCAAGTGCAAGCAGCGTACTGGCCGCAGTGCCGATCAACGTCCTAATCGAGATGATGTACTTGTTCATTCCAATTACTCCCTGAATTGCATTTGCGACGGTGATCAAAAAGCGAATCACATCTCACCGAAGACGCTCGACAACAAAAATTCCAACATGCAAAGCCTACCGAAACCTCCGGCGTCGGCGCGCAATCGAACCGACAGCACCCAGGCCCAAAAACATCAACGCATAGGTTTCGGGCTCCGGCACGGCGCTCACTTCCAGCGTCAACGGCGTTTGCGTGCCGGTGAAGCGCCCATCGCCCGCGAAGGTCAATGCGGTGACGAATGCAGTGGCGTCGGTCGGATCAAGTCCGGCACTGGTTTCGATTCCACGCACCCGGAATCGATCCACGCCCAGCCCTGCAAAGACGTATTCGTCGCCTGCGTTCAGCAACGTGGCGAAGCTGTAGGCAGTGCCATTAAACAGATCGAGTTCAAACGCGCCATCGCCAATCGACGGCAGCTTGACGCTGCGGAACAACGGATCATCGACGCCGATTTGGTAGTCGTACCCGATGGCCACCAAGGGATCTATGAGGACTTGTTGCCCTTGTTGTACTGCGATGTCGAACTTAAACACACCATCCGGCCCGACGTTGGGCAAGAAAACCGTCATATCGCCCGCTGAGACAGGCAATGGGGTGAACTCGAAAAACGTCCGCGAGCGACCTCGCAGGAGCTCGCTGGGCGTGACGATGTCCAACTGAACCGAGGCTTCATAGTGCTTGCCGATCTCCAGTGCATTTGGAAATCCAGGCTGGGAGGCATACAAAAAAGCTTCGTTGAACCTGTAGCTCGTAACACCTGTAGGCAGAAAGACTTCGTGAATCAGCTTGATGTTGCTGACGGTGCCGGTGGCAGCGTCCACGTCGAATGTGCGGAGTTGAACGCTGGCATTGGTCAATCCTGAAGAACCGGCCGGCACGTTCCAGCGGATCGTCGGGTTCAGACCACCGCCGGTGAGGGCGACATCGGTAACGAAGGGCGGGAGGGCGTTGGGGTCGTAGTCGGGCGCGTTGTACGTCACCGAAGTCGGGCCAGTGGGCCCCACCGGGTTGGTGACAGTGACGCGCAACGGGGTGGCGTCCAAAGCAGGCAGAAAGGACGTGAGGTTGCTGCGCAGGTTGGCACTGAAGTACTCGTTGCGGAAACCGCCAAGGCCGGATGTCAAACCAACGAACCCACTAAACACTAGCGGAAATGGCTGACTCCCGAATGCGGGGTGGCTGATCGACACTGACGTGGAGGCGCCGTTGGTACTTTGGTACAGGTTCCCATCGACACCTAAGTAAGGAGAGAAATCCGTATCGGGCGATGGGGTCGCGAAGACCGACACGGACAGCAGATCGTTGCCCGACAACCAGGGGTACGTCCGACTGATCCCTCGTCTGTCGTTGTAGACGACAGCTCCTACTGGTCCGAACGCTGGATCGGAAAGGTCGAAGGCGCGCGGTGTGACTGCCTGTGCCATGGCGGTGGCGACAAAGAAAGCCGATGCGGCGGCAATAAGGGCTGCATCACGCAAGGAGCGTGTCGATGAAAAATGCATGAGAGGCCTTCCGAAATTGAGTTTGTTGATGTCAAAGATCGACTATGGCAAGCAAACTGCTCTTTGAGAGCCCCGCACAACATCATGCATTAATGCTCGCTCTCTGACTGCATGCAAGTTGTATGCGCGATGCGCTATTTAGTCGGTAGCCCATTGGTCAAATTCATTCCCCACCCCCACAACTGAGGGAATGGGTAGACACCAATCCGCCACATCGGGGCTGACGGGCTTAGCCCGGCGCTGGCAAACGAGAAGTCCTTCGATTGAAGCAACAGGACGGCCCTGCGGCTGCGTCAGGCAGACGATTTACCCAGGCCCGGCGGTCGGGAGCGACCGCTTCTGGCCCGGACAAGCCAAAGCGGAGTTCAAGTTGGCCGCCGTAAGCCAGTCATCCAAGGCGGGCCAGCAGGGGAAATTCTGAGCGGATCACCAGGGGCTGGGTCTTGGCCGAGTGCGGATACTGGCCTGGGTAAATGCCGCACTCCGCGTTTGAGGTGGCACTCAAATGAAGCGTGAAGCAACTTCAAAGACGACCTGACGCAAAAGAAAAAAGGCGCCAAACAGTTGATTTGCCTGGCGCCTTCCGTCTTCTGTGGACTCATCACGAGTCGATTCTGGTGGACCGGGGTCACTCGAAAAATTACTGCTATGCAGTGTAGATGCTTGCGATCGAGCTTTCATGAATTGAGATATGCCCCCAAATATGCCCCCAACGAATCGGCTCTGGCCTGGTCATGCGGCCTCGCCGGCTAAGGCGGTTGGGCCTCGGCTTGAGCGAATACGAAGGGACTTCCCACCTTCTGACCAACGGCGTCGAGGCGCCAAGATTGATGGTGCGAAACGTCAATCTGCGGTCCTTTGAAAGGGGAAGCCCATGAACGAGATTACCCGAGTCGGCGTTGATCTGGCCAAGCGCGTGATCCAGGTCCACGCTGTCAACGCCGCCGGCCACGTGGTGGCCGCCAAAGCCCTGCCCGCTGACAAGTTCGCCGCCTGGTGCGCGCAGCTGCCGGGCGGCTGTCTGGTCGCGATGGAAGCCTGCAGCGGCGCTCACCACTGGGCGCGCAAGCTGCGCGGCTACGGCCTGGATGCGCGACTGATCGCCGGCCACTTCGTCACTCCCTACCGCATGGCCGGCAAGGGCGGCAAGAACGACGCAGCAGACGCTGCGGCCATCTGCGAGGCCGCTGGCCGGCCCCACATGCGCTTCGTGCCGGTGAAGACGCCCGCACAGCAGGCCTTGCTGGCCATCCACCGGCTGCGCGAGGGCTACAAGGAAGAGCGCACCGCCTGCATCAACCGCATCCGTGGCCTGCTCACCGAATTCGGCATCGTCTTCGCGCAAAGCCCCGAGGCACTTCGTCAGGGCCTGGCCGACGTTCTCGAAGACGCCAGCAACGAACTGCCCGGCATCGCACGCCTGGCGCTGCAGCAAGCACGGTTGCACTGGATCGAGCTGGAATGCCGCATCGCCAGTTGCGACGAGCGCATCGCTGCGCACGTGCGCACCGACGAGCAAGCCAAGGCCGCCGGGCAGCTCGCCGGCATCGGCCCCGTGACCGCCTCGGCACTGGTCGCCACGGTGGGCGACTTCACGCAGTTCAAGAACGGTGCGCAGTTCGGCTCCTGGCTGGGCTTGGTGCCTCGGCAGCACTCCAGCGGCGGCAAGACGCAGTTCGGGCGCATCACCAAGCGTGGCGACGACTTCCTGCGCACGCTGCTGATCCAGGGCGCCAAGTCGGCGGTCATGACGGCGCACAAACGCACCGACAAGATCTCGCAGTGGCTGGTGCAGTTGCTGGCCCGCGTGGGCTGGCAGAAGGCCGTGGTGGCGCTGGCCAACAAGAACGCGCGCATCGTCTGGGCGCTACTGGCCAAGGGCAGGCAGTTCGATCCGAATCACGTGTCGATCAAACCCGGTGACATGCCGGCGGCAGCGGCCTGAAACCCGAATCCCCAACCAACAAGTTCTTCCTGAAGACGTGCGTTCGACGATGCATCACACAGGTCAGACCGGCAGCAGGCAAGCTCGACTAACCCTGTGCTGCGCCATGCATGGCGACAGCGGCGAGTGAATGGAGCCCTGCTGAGCGGTTGGTATCTGGGCCCGCACCGAAACCTCGGTGCAACAAGGCCGCCTGTAGATGTGCAGTCTGTTCTCTGTGGCGCTACATCAAACCCGAACTCAGGTCTTGAGGAAAACAGCAAAGGCCTCTATCGCAAACAACCCGCATCAAACTGATTGAGTAATTTGGAAGTCCCTGTAAGGGGTTAGGCGTCACTCTGCCTCGCGAAGTACTCGATGTACCGGCCGACATGCACCCAATACTGTTCTTGCGACGCGAAGGTAATTTGAATCCCTCGTTCGTCCTTCTTGGTTCCATACACGAGCAGCAACGAATCCTTGTTTTCCCAAAGTACGCGGTACGGCGATGATGATTCATTGCCTTCATATCCGGCATAGCTTCGTCTCGCGGTATACCGCTGGGTCAGCTTACCCAAGCCTTCGAGAAGGAAGGTCTGGAACTTCATTGAGCCGGGAGGATTTTCGCCCCAAGCCGCAACAGTAGCTTCCTTGTCCGAACGCCAGGTTCCAAGAAGCCAAGTCGAGGGACTTCCATTCAGCGCTGCGGGGCGTGAAGTTCTAAAGAGCTTGGTTTGAGTAAGGCGCATCGCAAGAGAGGATGGTGTTTGTGTGACGCCTAACTACTAGTTTATGCAGCACGCACTGCTGCTTAACTCGGCGGGCTGCCGCTTAACCAATCCCAAGCTGCGAACGCCAAGCTGTTGACTGGCAATGTTATTTCGACGCTTAACTGTTGTTTTATAAGGGGTATCCTTTTAGCTCCAGCAACGCCGTAACTACTGGATAGATATCCAGCATATCGCAGCCCCCGAGGCGGGTAAAGACTACCCGCGCA
>JANXTP010000398.1 GCA_025352345.1 Burkholderiales bacterium
CTGGAGCTGAAGTCGACGCAGACGGGAAGCGTGGCTGCGTTCGTCAACTGACGATGCTCTCGATCCGCTCACTTTGGCATTCCGGTGCAACCAGCGAGAGTCAGCTTCAAACATAGCCCTCGCGCGCCCGTATTCGCTGCACCATGCCGGCTCCTCCTTCGTCAAGCGAGCCAAGTCGTCCGCGGAGCCCCCATGACAATGTGCACCCGCAGCCGCGGTAGACCGACGGCTGCTCGAAGTGGCCCAGCGGCGCGCCGAGTGCTCCGAGTGGGCGCGCGAGGTGGTCGAGGGTTGCCGGTCAGGGCTCGACATCAACAATTCGGCCGAGCAGTACACGTTGAAGTCGCTGCCGGGCCGGTTCTCCGGCCTGCACCTGCTGGCGATCATGTATGCGGCCTTCAGGCAGATCGACTCGACGCTGGAAAGCGGTGCAGATTTCAGCGCGGAGTACGAGGCCGCGCTGCAGCTGAAGAAGTCGTAGCGCGGGTCAGGCGCCGCGGCTGGCGCAGATCGTCAGAACGCTCGTCTTCGTCAGCGGCGCGGATCGATGTCGATCGGTCTCGTTACCTGCTTGATCTCGGGCGCCATGCTCGGCTTGATGGTGGGCCTGGCCGATGGCATCTCATGAATGAAGGCAGCGATCGATCGTGCCAGATCGCGGTCGGCCTTTTCGGCTGACGTTGCCAGGGCCCGGCCTACTTCCATCCAGGCCTCAACGGCGTCAGCTCGCGTTGAGTGCGACTGCGCGCCTGACTTGGAACCTGGGCGGCTGGTGCGCAGGCGACCATCCTGCCCCGCCTTGACCCGCCACAGCGGTTCGTAGTTGCGATTGCGCCCACGCGTTGCTTGCCGCGTTGCTTCGGCCTCAACGCCCCAGCCTCGCAACTTCTCGGCAAAGGTCTCCCGCCAGCGGTGCAAGTCGGCCTTGCGCGGGTTCAGCCGCTTGCCGTGCTTGGACTCGGCCCGCACGCTGATGTGCACATGCGGATTGGCCTGGTGGTCGTGCAGCACCATCACGAACTTGTGGTCGGCCAGTTCGGCCTGCGCGAACTCGCGCGCCGCGCGCTGCACGATCTGCGGGTCGGTGCCGCGCGGCATCGACAGCATGATGTTGAAGGCCTCGCGCCGCTGACCAGGTTGAGCGATGTCGTCGATCAGCGTGCCGCCCAGGCGCCAGTCTTCGGCCAGCTCGTGCAGGGTGTCCTTGCCACGCATCGTCTCGCCGCGCTCGTCCTCGATGTCGAGCCGACCGTTCTTGCTGATGTAGCGGAAGTGCGCCGCGATGGCCTGCATGCCACGACCCCCGCCGGTGACCTTGACCATCACCTGCGGCGCCCGGCGCACGACCGTCGCTTCGATGCGCGCACGAATCACCGCGGCGTGCTGACGGTCCAGGTTTGCCACCAACTTCGGCTGCGGCGCCACCCTCACGATGCGGTTGCCGGGATAGAAGAGCCGGTCGCCCCACTGGATCAGGACGCCGTCGATGTTGGGCAGTTTTGGCATGGCGTTCTTCTTCGTGCGCTATGGGTGTTGATCTGGAACCGCCGGTGCGCGGCCGTGGCGCGGGCGCAGGTCGGCCAGCGTCGCGGACGCCAGCGTCAGGTGGTCGCGCACGTCGTCCGCCACCGTGTCCAGCATCTCGCGGTACTCCTGGGCGGCGCGGACCGAGCCTTGGCGCAGCAGGTTGGTGAGCCGGTGGAGGTTGCGGCTCAGTGTGGACAGCTCTGCGCTGGAGGCGATCAGCGCGGCCAGGTGGTCGGAACGTGTGCCGCCGGCCAAGCACTGGAACACCAGCGACCAGGCCGGCGACATAGGCGCCCAGCGAAAGCCCGGCGACGCGCGCGGCCGCCACCGTGGCCAGGGCATCGCGGCGTGTCATGCGCAGCGACAGCCGCACGCGGTGCTCGTCGGGCACCACGTCGCCGTTGGCAGATCGCTCGGTGATCGACGGCTCGGCATGATCGAGGGCGTTGGCCAGGGCCGCACGAACAAGATCCGACGGCGAGACGCTACGCGCGCGTGCTTGCTCGAACAGCGCAGCCCTCAAGCCGCGCAAGTCGACGCTGATTCGATCTCGTGACGTGCGTGCCATGCGCCCCTGAGCCCCTTGCTTCCCGACACGCCCGGCGTGTCCGACAACGGCGCCACCGCGCCTATCCTGCAATCAACCATGGCTTCATCTTCATCGAGGATCGTGAGATCTCTCGCGATGGATTTCGGCGGATTTCCATCGCGCTCGTGTGCGTGTGTTGCAGCGGCGCCGAAGGCCAACCGCGCGGCGGTCGGGCCCACAGTCGGCCTCAGGCGACGCGTCCGACGGTGGAGACTTCGTGAACTCGGCGGACAGGGCGGCGGTCGTCAGACAATGTCGTGTAAGACAGTCTGACAACCGGCTATCGCGCGACGACACGAAGCAGCGTGAGCCTCGCTGCAGCAACGTGGAGCACTGCGCCGCCCGAGACAGGCCGGACGTGTACATCTCCGTCACGCGCTGGCATCTCGTCCAGCGCCACTTCGACCACCTGGCCGTCGAGATCGGCTTGCAGCACAAGCTGGCTCGCGCCCGAACTGCTCCGGGGCGGTGTGCCTGCTGCGCCGTTCAACCTCGAAGCGCGGGCTGAGCGTCCGGCGGTCGAATCGATGGCACCAGTCGCCGGGGCAGTGGTGGGCAGAGGCGCAGTGGCCGGCTTCGCGAGGCCTGCCCTCAACGCGGCGATGCGGTCGCGCGAGATCGCCTCGGTCGTCTCGATCCAGTCCTCCACCGGCCGGGGATGCTCGGCATGCAGGCCCCGAAGTTCGTGAAGCTCACGTGCCCCTCGGCACCGACCTTCGCGGTAGGCGTTCATCAGCCAATCCGGCGCATCAATCAACGCGGTGGCATACATGACAAACGTTCTGCTCTTGCCGAGGTGGCGGGCAATGTCGGCCTGGCTGTCACCGGCTTCCAAACGCCGCTGCACGAAGAGCGCCAGCTCCAGCGGCTTGAGCCCTTCGCGCTGCTCGTTCTCGATCACCTGGTCGTAGCTGTCTGCCGCCGCATCGACGAACGAGGGGATCACCACCTGGCCGGCCAACTTCGACGCGCGCAAACGCCGGGCGCCGAAGTTAAGCATCCAGCGGCCTGGCTGCTCGGGATGCGTCCGCACCGAGACCGGCTGTCGCACGCCACGCGCGGCGATGGTGTCGGCCAGCTGCTGCAGCGCTTCCGGGTCGAACTCTCGGCGCGGCTGTGCAGGGTCTTCT
>JANXTP010000019.1 GCA_025352345.1 Burkholderiales bacterium
GGAACCAGCAGAAGAAGCCAAAAGCCACCACCGCCACCGCGCCCAGCACCGACCAGACGAGAGGCGACGCCGGATTCGGCAGCCGGTGGTCGGCCATCCAGGTTTCCATGATCGACACCAGCGCAATCAGCACGATGCCGAGTGCGATGCTCGACTTCTTCTTGTAGTCCTCTTTCACGTCGGTCTCCGGTTGAACGCGCCGGAAAAGAATAGCCCAGACCCAGCGCAGGGCGCGTCCGGAGCGCTCGGCCGCGGCTCAATCTTCGGCGACACGTCGCACGCCGCGCGAGGTACGCATCTTGCGCGGCCTCGTTATTAATTTTCCGTGCGCCGCATCGACAGCCGAGGATCGACTTCTCCCGATGGACACCTTCATCCAGCAGCTCATCAACGGGCTGGTGCTCGGCAGTGTGTATGCGCTGGTGGCCCTCGGCTACACGATGGTCTACGGGATCATCAACCTGATCAATTTCGCCCACGGTGAAGTCTTGATGGTGGGCGCATTGACCAGCTGGACAGTGGTGACCGCGCTGGCCGACAGCGGCCTGCCGAGCTGGCTGCTGATGCTGATCTCGCTGGTCGGGGCCGTCGTCGTCTGCACGGTGCTGAATTTCGGCATCGAGAAGATCGCCTACCGGCCACTGCGCAACGCGCCGCGCCTGGCGCCGCTGATCACCGCGATGGGCATGAGCCTGCTGCTGCAGACGCTGGCGCTGATCATCTGGAAGCCGAACCCGAAGCCGTACCCGATCCTGCTGCCAGCCGAGCCCTTCCACATCGGCGGCGCGGTGATCAACACCACGCAGATCCTGATCCTGGTCGTCACCGCGGTCACGCTGGCCGGCCTGATGTTCCTGGTCAACCGCACGAAGCTGGGCCGCGCGATGCGCGCCACCGCCGAGAACCCGCGCGTGGCCGGGCTGATGGGCGTGAAGCCCGATGTGATCATCTCGGCCACCTTCGTCATCGGTGCGGCACTGGCCGCGCTTGCTGGCGTGATGTACGCCGCCAACTACGGCTCGGTGCAACACAGCATGGGTTTTCTGCCTGGGCTGAAGGCCTTCACCGCCGCAGTGTTCGGCGGCATCGGCAATCTGGCCGGCGCGATGCTGGGCGGCGTGCTGCTGGGCCTGATCGAGGCACTGGGCGCGGGCTACATCGGTGTGCTGACCGGCGGCGTGCTGGGCAGCCAGTACCAGGACATCTTCGCCTTCATCGTGCTGATCGGCGTGCTGACGCTGCGCCCGCAAGGCCTGCTCGGCGAACGGGTGGCCGACCGTGCGTGAGGACTCTCCAGTGAACTCGCCCTCCGGCTCGGGGCGCAAGCTCGGCGTTTTCCTGCTGGCCGCCGTCGCGCTGCTGGTGCTGCCGCTGATCGCGCAGCAGTTCGGCAACGCCTGGGTGCGCATCATCGATACCGCGCTGCTCTACGTGCTGCTGGCCCTCGGCCTGAACATCGTCGTCGGCTATGCCGGCCTGCTGGACCTCGGCTATGTGGCGTTCTATGCGGTCGGTGCCTACCTGTTCGCGCTGGTCGCGAGCCCGCAGCTGACCGACAACTTCCCAGCCTTCGCGGCCATGTTCCCGAATGGCCTGCATGCGCCGATCTGGGTGGTGCTGCCGGTTGGTGCGGCGCTGGCGGGTCTGGCCGGACTGCTGCTAGGCGCGCCGACGCTGAAGCTGCGCGGCGATTACCTGGCGATCGTTACGCTGGGCTTCGGCGAGATCATCCGTGTGTTCCTGGCGAACATGGAGCAGCCCTACAACATCACCAACGGCCCACGCGGCATCGGTCAGATCGACTCGCTGTCGCTGTTCGGCTGGGATATGACGAAGAAGTGGAATCTGTTCGGGCTCAGCATTCCGTCGGTCACCAATTACTACTACCTGTTCCTGGCCTTGGTCGTCGTCGGTGTGCTGATCTGCTACCGGCTGGAGCGCAGCCGCATCGGTCGCGCCTGGATGGCGATCCGCGAAGACGAGATCGCGGCCAAGGCGATGGGCATCAACACCCGCAACCTGAAGCTGCTGGCCTTCGGCATGGGCGCCACCTTCGGCGGTGTGGCCGGCGTGCTGTTCGCCAGCTTCCAGGGCTTCGTGTCGCCGGAGTCGTTCTCGTTGCAGGAGTCGGTGTTGATCGTCGCGATGGTGGTGCTCGGTGGCCTGGGCCACATCCCCGGCGTCGTCGTCGGGGCACTGCTGCTGGCCGCGCTGCCTGAGGTGCTGCGTTATGTGGCCGGCCCGTTGCAGGCGATGACCGGTGGCCGGCTCGACGCGGCCATCCTGCGCCAGCTGCTGATCGCGCTGGCGATGATCGGCATCATGCTGGCACGCCCGCGCGGCCTGTGGCCGGCGCCGGAGCATGGTCGTTCTGCGACGGCGGAGGCAGTGACTTCGCGATGAACGGCACCGTGTTGAACGTGGCCGGCGTCTCGAAGCGCTTTGGTGGTTTGCAGGCGCTGTCCGATGTCGGCATCGCGATCGAACGCGGCATGGTCTATGGCCTGATCGGACCGAACGGCGCGGGCAAGACCACCTTCTTCAATGTGATCACCGGGCTCTATACGCCCGACGCGGGCCACTTCGAGCTCGGCGGCCAGCCGTACCGGCCAAGTTCGGTGCACCAGGTGGCGAAGGCCGGCATCGCGCGCACCTTCCAGAACATCCGGCTGTTCGCCGACATGACCGCGCTGGAGAACGTGATGGTCGGCCGCCATGTGCGCACACAGTCCGGTCTGATCGGTGCGGTGTTCCGCACCCCGTCGTTCAAGGCGGAGGAAGCCGCCATCGCGCGGCGCGCGCGGGAGTTGCTGGACTACGTCGGCATCGGCGCGTATGCCGATTTCAAGGCGCGCACCTTGAGCTACGGCGACCAGCGCCGGCTCGAGATCGCGCGCGCGCTGGCCACCGACCCTCAGCTGATTGCCCTCGACGAGCCCGCCGCCGGCATGAACGCGACCGAGAAGCTCGTGCTGCGCGCGCTGATCGACCGCATCAGACATGACGGAAGAACCATCCTGTTGATCGAACACGACGTCAAGCTCGTGATGGGCCTGTGCGACCGAGTGACGGTGCTCGACTACGGCAAGCCGATCGCGGTGGGCACGCCGGCCGAGGTGCAGCGCGATGCCACAGTGATCGAGGCCTACCTCGGTGTGTCGCATCAAGCCCATGGTTGACGCAATGAACCCACCTTTGCTGAAGGTCAGCGGCTTGAGGGTCGCCTACGGCGGCATCCAGGCCGTCAAGGGCGTCAGCTTCGAGGTGCAGCCCGGTGAGCTCGTCAGTCTGATAGGGGCCAATGGCGCCGGCAAGACGACGACGCTGAAGGCGATCACCGGACTGCAACCGGTGGCTGCGGGCGACATCGAATTCATGGGCGCGTCGATCAAGGGGCAGGGCCCATGGGACCTGGTGCGCCAGGGCCTGGTGATGGTGCCCGAGGGCCGCGGCACCTTCACCCGAATGACGATCCACGAGAACCTGTTGATGGGCGCATACATCCGGGACGACAAGGCCATCGAGGCCGACATCGATCGCGTGTTTGACATCTTTCCGCGCCTGAAAGAACGCCGCCGCCAGCTTGCCGGCACGATGAGCGGCGGCGAGCAGCAGATGCTGGCGATGGGCCGCGCGCTGATGGCCCGGCCGAAGCTGCTGTTGCTGGACGAGCCGTCGATGGGCCTGTCGCCGATCATGGTCGACAAGATCTTCGAGGTGATCAACGACATCCACCGCCAGGGGGTCACGGTGCTGCTGGTCGAGCAGAACGCCAGCCGCGCGCTGCAGCTGGCGAGCCGTGGCTACGTGATGGAGTCGGGCGAGGTCACGATGAGCGGCGACGCGAAGGCGCTGCTGAGCGACCCGAAGGTGAGGGCGGCTTATCTGGGGGAGTGACTCGGGCGAGCGATGCCGTCGAGTGAATCGCTGACACCGCACGCAGGTGTTGCACGGGCACTCCAACGGCCTGCCCGGCGTAACCTGAGGCGACAGGAGGCCGTGATGGACAACTCGATCGTCAGCCGTGACCCGGAGATCATGAGTGGAGCGCTGTGCTTCGCCGGTACCCGCGTGCCTGTGAAGCACCTGTTCGACTATCTTGAAAGCTCGTCCTCGCTGGACGACTTCCTGGAAGACTTTCCTACCGTGTCTCGGCAGCGCGCCATCGCCGTTTTGGAGGCTGCCCGAACCACATTGGCGGCAGATGCGCCTGCTTCTTGATGAGTCGGTTCCCGCCAAGCTGAGGCGGCACCTTCCCAGCCACGAGGTTCGGACAGCGGTTGAAATGGGCTGGTCCGGTGTCAAGAACGGAAAACTGCTTGCTCTGGCCAGCACCAGCCTTGAGGCATTCGTTACCGTGGATAGGAACATGCCCTTTCAGCAAAACCTGACCACGCTGCCCATTGCGCTCGTGGTGCTGGAGTCGGTCTCAAACGAGTTGTCTGCACTGCTGCCATTGCTGCCGGCGCTGGAACAGGAACTGGCTGCACTGAAGCCTAAGAGTTATGTACTCGTACGCGATTCGCTGCGGGGATAGTTGCAAAAAGGCATGGCGTAGAACGACGTGCTACTTTCGTCGCACTTCAGCACGTGAGCTGTAGTCCTGTCCACCGCGCAGGAACTCCATGATTTCCTGCGCACCCGATTGCTTGAACTCCGGACTCAAGCTGCTGCGCACCTTCGACGCGGCTGCCCGCAGCTTTGCACGCCGGTCGTTCTTCACATGGCTGGTCACTGCGGTGATGACGATCTTGCTGCCGTCAAGGCTAAATGTGACCTCGCTGCCAGAAGCGATGTCCGCTGCGGTGCGGATGTGTTTCGGGATGGTGACTTGCCCCTTGGCGGTGATCAGCATGCTGACGCTCTTTCGAGTCGGTGGGATTCGGAGGTTCACGGAGTTTTTGAGCGGCGTCACGGAAGTAGGCAACGAGGCCCTCCTCGAAAGCCGAAAGGAAAGGAGGCATGGTAAGTTTTGTACATACCACTTTGATTGTCGTGCCCACCCGTTTATAGAATTAAATTCTGCCGAAGCGGTTGAGTCATATCCGGCAACGGGTGCTGCGAATCGGAAATCTGTTGAGGTCTAGAACCTTCCCCGCTACGCCTCTTTCCGACAGCACCCGTAGGCAACTGGATGCGAATCTGTCAGCGTTCGGTCAACAACACCTCATCCGCCGCGCTGTAGAACGCATCCGCGTAGAACTCATCCGCAGGCAATCCACAACGTTCGGTGAAGTCGCGCTGCGCCGACTCGACCATCACTGGCGCGCCGCCGGCATAGACCTGATGGCCTGACAGGTCGGGGATGTCTGCCATCACCGCCTGATGCACGAAGCCGGTCCGGCCTGACCAGCCGTCGCTGGCCGGTGCCTCCGACAGCACTGGCACGTAGCGCAGCGCGGGCATCTGTGCGGCGAGGTCCAGCACCGCCTCGTGCAGGTACAGATCGGCGCGTGTGCGGCAGCCCCAGTACAGCGTGGCCGGCCGGTCGCTGCCCTTGAAACGCAGTTGCTCGATCAGCGCCTTGATCGGCGCGTAGCCGGTG
The DNA here is from genome assembly GCA_025352345.1 of Burkholderiales bacterium. Classification (GTDB taxonomy): domain Bacteria; phylum Pseudomonadota; class Gammaproteobacteria; order Burkholderiales; family Burkholderiaceae_C; genus PBB1. The sequence continues at coordinate 5,546 of JANXTP010000019.1, forward strand.
CCCGAGGCCAGCAGCACGATGGGCTTCGGCGACTCCTCGCGCAGGAAGAAGCTGCCGAACGGGCCTTCGAGTCGCAGGATGTCCTTCGCCTTCAGCGTGCCGAACACCTGGTCGCTGAACACGCCGCCGCTCAGGTGGCGGATGTGCAGCTCGATCCACGGCTTGTCGCCCTGGGTGTGCGGCGCATTGGCCATCGAGTAGCTGCGCCGCACGCCGTCGCGCAGGATCACGTCGATGTACTGGCCCGCGTGGTAGCGCAGCGCCTCGCTGGCGGGCAGTTGCAGCTTGACGATCGCGACGTCGGGCGCTGGCTTGTCGATGCTGATCAAGCGGGCCGGCATCTTGCGCACCGGCATGTCGCCGGCACCGACCACGGTGCGCGCTTCTAGCACCAGATCGGTCTGCGGCGCGGCGCAGCAGGTGAGGGTGTAGCCGGCCTCTTCTTCCGCGACGCTCAAGGCATGCAACTGGTGCGCACCGTGGATCACCCGGCCTTCGAGCAGCTTGCATTTGCACGAGCCGCAGGCGCCGTCTCGGCAGCCGTAGGGCAGGCCGATGCCCTGGCGAATGGCGGCGGCCAGGATGGCTTCGTCGCGCCCCACGGAGAAACTGCGGCCACTCGGCTGCAAGGTGACGGTGATGCTCATGGTGAAACCGATGCCGTGTCGGGAAACGTAAACTGAGCCGCGATTCTGCCCGCCCTCCCTGTCTTTCGTGGGTCACCGCCGTGCTGCCATCCACCTTCAAGCGTCCTGTCCTGTTGATCGTGGGTTGTGGCGACGTGGGCATGCGGGTGCTGTCCCTGCTGAAGGGCCGCTATCGCCTGCTGGCACTGACCTCGACGCCGGCTCGCACCGAAGCCTTGCGTGCGGCCGGCGCGGTGCCGCTGATCGGCAACCTCGATGATCCGGCCACGCTCTCGCGGCTGGCGGGGCTGGCCGATGCGGTGCTGCACCTGGCGCCGCCGCCGCTGCAGGGCACCACCGACCCGCGCACCCGGAACCTGATTGATGCACTGGCACGCCAAAGCCGCGTGCGCTGTCTCGTCTATGGCAGCACCAGTGGTGTCTACGGCGACTGCGGCGGGGCGCGCTTCGACGAGACGCGTGCGGTGAATCCCGGCACCGATCGCGCGCGGCGGCGCGTCGATGCCGAGTCGCGCATCCGCTGGTATGGGCGCGTGCACGATGTGCGCGTCGCGATCCTGCGCATCCCGGGCATCTATGCGATCGACCGTGAAGGCGGCCATCCGCGCGAACGCCTGCTGCGTGGCACGGCGGTGCTCTGTCGCTCTGATGACGTGCACACCAACCACATCCACGCCGACGACCTGGCGCGCGCCTGCGTGGCGGCACTGATGCGTGCGTTGCCGCAGCGAGTGATCCACGCCAGCGACGACACCGACCTGACGATGGGCGACTACTTCGACCTGGCGGCTGATCTGTGCGGCTTGCCGCGCCCGCCGCGCATCTCGCGGGAAGCAGCGCGTGAGCGCCTGTCACCGATGCTGCTGAGCTTCATGAGCGAATCGCGCCGGCTCGACAACCAGCGACTCAAGCGCGAGTTGCGCCTAGCGCTGCGCTACCCGACGGTGAAAGACGGTTTGTGAGCGGCGGCCCGTGAGCCGCAGCCTCGCTCAGTGCCGCTTGCCGAACGGCGGCTGTCCGCGCCAGTAACGGAACATCAGGTAGCCGCCGAGCATGCCGCCCAGGTGCGCGAAATGCGCCACGCCCGAGGCGCTGCCGGTCACACCCAGCAGCAGTTCCAGCCCACTGCTGTGTCCAAAGGGGGCGCTGGCAGCTTTTATTCCTGAAGCGGCTGCAGCGGGGAACGGGGCATTGTCCAGCACATCGGCATAGATGCAGAGGTTGCCAGCGTCCCGGCGCAGGCGGACTTCTCCCGCCAAAGTCTTGCCATCATGGATCGGAATAGCCATGGCAGTGGCCGGCCATTCGTAATCATACCCGTCCACGTTCGTCCCACGCCAGACTTCGTAGATCGAG
>JANXTP010000056.1 GCA_025352345.1 Burkholderiales bacterium
CAAGGACCCGCCGTTCGACAGCGAATACTTCTACGCCACCCACCTGCTTGGCCAGGCCGAGCGAGAGGGCGCCCGTGTGTTCAATCGCCCCTCCGCGCTGCGCGACCACCCGGAGAAGCTGGCCATCCTGGAGTTTCCGCAGTTCATCGGCCCGACCCTCGTCACCCGCGACGCCGGCGATATCCGCCGCTTTCATGCCGAGCACCAGGACATCATCCTGAAGCCGCTCGACGGCATGGGTGGCATGGGCATCTTCCGCGTCGGGCCCGATGGCCTCAACCTCGGCAGCATCATCGAAACGCTGAACCGGCATGGCGAACAGACGGTGACGGTGCAGCGCTACCTGCCGGAAATCATTCAGGGCGACAAGCGGATCCTGCTCATCGACGGCAGGCCGATTCCGTTCGCGCTGGCGCGCATTCCGCAGGGCAGCGAGATCCGCGGCAACATGGCCGTGGGCGGTAAAGGGGTGGCTCAGCCACTCGCCCCGCGCGACCGCGAAATCGCCGAGGCGATCGGCCCGGTGCTTGCCGGCCGCGGGCTGCTGCTGGTCGGCCTCGACGTGATCGGCGATTGCGTGACCGAGATCAACGTCACCAGCCCGACCGGTTTTCAGGAAATCATGAAGCAGACCGGCTTCGATGTGGCCAAGGCGTTTGTCGATGCGTTGGAGGCGGCGATCGCCGACGCCTGAGCCGCCGCGCGGCATCGACTCACTTGCCAACGGGTTCCAGTGCGGGCCGGGCAGCGGCTGGGGCCGCTCCCTCAAGCTGGGCGAGACCAGCCACGAGGTCGGCAAATCGCTCGCCCTGCACGACCACGTGTCCGCGTATGGCCGCCACGGCCTTCTCGGCGTCGCCCTCCTTGAGCGCATCCAGGATCGCCTGGTGTTCCTCGAACGAGCGCTGGACGCGGTTGCGAACGCGCAACTGGAGGCGCCGATAGGGCCGCACCTTGCGCTGCAATGACAGGGCCTGGTCGCCCAGAAAACCGTTGTGCCCCGCGTTGTAGACGGCTTGATGGAAGTGCTCGTTGGCGTAGAAGTAGGCATCCGAATCGCGGCCGGCGGCGGCCGTTCGACAGCGTTCGTGGGCTTCTTCGAGGGCGCGCAAATCGGCGTCTGTCATGCGGCGTGCGGCGAGTCGCGCGCACAAGGCCTCCAGCTCGGCCATCACCTCGAACATCTCCACCAGCCGCTGCGGAGTGACCTGCGCGACCACCGCGCCGCGACGCGGCCGGATCTCCACCAGCCCCTCGCCCGCCAGCATGCTCAGCGCTTCACGGATGGGCGTGCGTGAGACCCCGAAACGTTGGGCCAATTCGATCTCGTCAAGGTGCGTTCCGGGCAGCAGTTTGCCGGTCGCAACCTCTTCCTCGATCGCTTCCCTCAAGGTTTCGGACAGGCGGTTCATGCCTTGAAGTCTACTGTCTTGCATGCCGAAATCACGACCAAAGTGAGTGAGTCGGGTTTTTACTAATGCAATCATGATTGTTAATTATACAAGAAGACAATATATTGCATCCATCGGCGAGCTGAGCACAACGCATGAGCGCTTCGGTCGTCGTCGATGGACTGCTTGAACCCGAGCGGCCATCTCCCATCCTGTATCGATTCAAGGAGACAACGATGAACCTCAGCCGACGTCAGATCATTCATGCCGCGGGCGGTACCGCCTTGGCTGGTTGGATGGGCCCCAGCTTCGCGCAGACTGCGGGCGCGCTGAAAATCTCGCACCAGTTCCCGAGCGGCACGCTCACCGAAGGCGACTTCCGCGACCGCCTGTGCCGCAAGTTCGCTGCCGAGGTGGAAAAGCGCACCAACGGCGCCTTGAAGGCTACCGTCTACCCGGGCTCGTCGCTGATGAAGACGAATGCCCAGTTCTCCTCCATGCGCAAGGGCGCACTGGACATGACGCTGGTGCCGCTGTCCTACGCGGGCGGCGAAGTTCCGGAAACCAACATCGGGCTGATGCCGGCACTGGTGCCCAGCTACGACCAGGGCGCCGCCTGGAAAAACGCCGAGGTGGGCAAGCAACTCGCCAAGGTGCTCGACGACAAGGGCGTGATCATCGTCAGCTGGGTCTGGCAAGCCGGTGGGGTGGCGAGTCGCACCGCGCCGCTGGTGACGCCCGACGATGCCAAGGGCCTGAAGGTGCGCGGCGGCAGCCGCGAGATGGACATGATGCTCAAGGCCGCGGGCGCCTCGGTGATCACGTTGCCATCCAACGAGATCTATGCCGCGATGCAGACCGGCGCGATGGATGCGGCGATGACGTCGTCGACCAGCCTGATCTCGTTCAAGCTCGAAGAGATCGGCAAGCACCTGACCTCGGGCCGCAACCGAACCTACTGGTTCATGTTCGAGCCCCTGATGGTTTCCAAGGACGTTTTCTCCAAGCTCACGAAAGCCCAGCAGGATGTGGTGATGGCTGTGGGCGCCGAGCTGGAAGTGTTCGCCCGCGATTCGGCGAAGGCCGACGACAAGGCGGTGGAAGAGATCTATGCCAAGGCCGGCGCGAAGGTCTATGAGATGGACGAGGCCGCGCTGAAAAAATGGCAAGCCATTGCGCGTGACACCGCCTGGAAGGACTTCGCCGAGAAGAACGAGTCTTGTGCCGGCCTGATGAAGGCTGCACAGAAGCTGCTATGAGCCACGGCATCGACAACGGCAGCGCGGTGGTCGGTATCGACCCCGACACGCCCGGGCTGCTCCAGCCACTGGCCCGCGCGCTGTTGTGGATCAATCAGGCCATGGTCGTGCTCGGCATGCTGGCCTTGCTGGTGGCGTCCTGTGTGCTGACCTACAGCGTGCTGTCGCGCTACGTGATGAAGGCATCCACCGACTGGCAGGATGAGGCGGCCGTCTTCTGCCTGGTGGGCGCCACCTTCATGTGCGGCGCTTTCGTGCAGTCCTTGCGCGGTCACGTGGGCATTGAGGCGGTCGCCGGGCTGCTGCCTCGGTCGGTGAACCGCTGGCGCGTGGCGGCCGTCGACCTGATGTGCGTGCTGTTCTGCGCCTTCTTCGCGTGGAAGTCCTGGACGCTGTTCCACGAGGCTTGGGTCGATGGCCAGACGACCTCGTCGTCCTGGGCGCCGCCGCTGTGGATTCCGTACGGCCTGATGTCCGCGGGCATGACGCTGCTCAGCCTGCAACTGCTGGTGCAGTTGGCGGCCCGCCTCAACGGCTTGGTCAAGAAATCGCAAGGGGAATTCGCATGAGCATGCTCGTACTGGGTTCCCTGTTTGGTGTTGTGACACTGCTGTTCATGTTCTCGGGTGCACCGATCTCGTTCGCGCTCGGGAGCGTCGCGGTGTTGTTCATGTACCTGTTCATGCCGGCATCAGCGCTCGATACGGTGACGCAGAACGTCTACGAGGAAATGGCCAGCATCACGCTGCTGTCGATCCCGCTGTTCATTCTGAAAGGGGCGGCGATCGGCAAGTCGCGCGCCGGCCAGGACCTGTATGCCGCAATGCATGTGTGGATGGGCCGCATACCGGGCGGTCTCGGCATCGCCAATGTGTTCGCATGCGCGCTGTTCGCGGCGATGGCGGGCTCCAGCCCCGCCACCTGCTCGGCCATCGGCAGCGCCGGCATTCCCGAGATGCGCAAGCGTGGCTACTCGCCCGGCTTCGCCGCCGGCATCATCGCCGCGGGCGGCACCCTGGGCATCCTGCTGCCGCCGTCGATCACCATGATTCTGTATGCGGTGGCGGCCGAACAGTCGCTCGGACGTCTGTTCCTCGCCGGCATCTTCCCAGGGGTGTTGCTGGTGGCGCTGTTCGCCAGCTATGCGGCACTGCGCTATCGCAAGGAATACGCGCTGGCCGAAGCCGAGTACAAGAAGACCGGGGCCGCCTCGGCCCTGCTGGCGAAAGAAACCTTCACCCGCCGCGAGAAGTTCGAGATGCTGCCGCGGGTGGTGCCGTTCGTGCTGCTGCTGATCGGCGTGATGGTCGCGTTGTATGGTGGTTTCGCCACACCGTCGGAAACCGCCGGGCTGGGCGCGCTGCTCGCGCTGCTGCTGATCGCCGTCATCTACGGCGTCTGGCGTCCGAAGGACGTGGCGCCGATCCTCAGCGCGACGCTCAAGGAGTCGACGATGCTGATGTTCATCATCGGCATGTCGCTGCTGTTTTCCTATGTGATGAGCTACCTGCACATCAGCCAGTCGGCGGCCGAATGGATCGTCGCCATGCAGCTGTCGAAATGGCTGCTGCTGTTCGCGGTGTTGCTGATGGTGATCTTCCTCGGCTTCTTCCTGCCGCCGGTCAGCATCATCCTGATGACCGCGCCGATCATCCTGCCGCCGCTGAAGGCCGCCGGCTTCGACCTGATCTGGTTCGGCGTGCTGATGACGATCGTGATGGAGACCGGGCTGATTCATCCGCCGGTCGGCCTGAACATCTTCGTCATCAAGAACATCGCGCCGGACATCCCGCTCAACGACATCATCTGGGGGGGTGCTGCCGTTCGTGATCCTGATGCTGTTGTCGGTGGTGCTGATCTGCGTGTTCCCAGGCATTGCCACCGCCTTGCCCGATTGGGTGATGGGTGTGGCGGCACCCGGCCGATGAGCGCGCCTGGGGAGCCGCGGGCGTGGAACACGCGCGCCGTCAATCACACCCAGCGCCTCAGCCGTGTCGCCGCGTCCCTGGGCGCAGCGCTGCAGGGCAAGCGCGTCGCAACCGACCAGGTGGTGGCCTTGCTCGAAGCTGCCGTCGAGCCGGGCGACCGGGTCTGCCTTGAAGGCAACAACCAGAAACAGGCCGACTTCCTGGCGCAGGCGCTGGTGCGGGTCGATCCGCAGCGCGTGCACGACCTGCACATGGTGCAGTCGGTGCTGTCGCTGCCCGAGCACCTCGATGTGTTCGAGAACGGCATCGCGACCAAGCTCGATTTCTCGTTCTCCGGGCCGCAAGGCACGCGCCTCGCGCAACTGGTGTCGCAGAACCGCCTGCAGATCGGCGCGATCCACACCTACCTCGAACTGTTCGGCCGCTACTTCGTCGACCTGACGCCGCAGGTGGCGCTGATCGCCGCGCAGGCGGCCGATGCCCAGGGCAACCTCTACACCGGCCCGAACACCGAGGACACGCCGGCGATCGTCGAAGCGACCGCCTTCAGCGGCGGCATCGTGATCGCGCAGGTCAATGAAATCGTCGACACGCTGCCGCGCGTCGATGTGCCGGCGGGCTGGGTCGATTTCGTCGTGCAGGCGCCGCGCCCCAACGTCATCGAGCCGCTGTTCACCCGCGATCCGGCGCAGATCTCCGAGATCCAGGTGCTGATGGCGATGATGGCGATCAAGGGCATCTACGCCGAATACAGCGTGCAGCGGCTGAACCACGGCATCGGCTTCGACACCGCGGCGATCGAGCTGCTGCTGCCGACCTACGGCGAGTCGCTCGGGCTGAAGGGCCGGATCTGCAAGCACTGGGCGCTGAATCCGCATCCGGCATTGATCCCGGCGATCGAGGCCGGCTGGATCGAGTCGATCCATTCCTTCGGCTCCGAGCTGGGCATGGAGGATTACATCCGCGCCCGTTCCGATGTGTTTTTCACTGGCGCCGACGGCTCGCTGCGCAGCAACCGGGCCTTCTGCCAGGCAGCCGGCCACTACGCCTGCGATCTGTTCATCGGATCGACGCTGCAGATCGACCTGGCGGGCAACAGCTCGACCGCCACGCTCGGTCGCATCACCGGTTTTGGCGGTGCGCCCAACATGGGCGCCGATGCCCGAGGCCGGCGCCACTCCAGTCCCGCCTGGCTGAAAGCCGGGCGGGAAGCGCGCGACGGCCTGCCCGGCGCCCGCGGCACGCCGCGCGGGCAGAAGCTGGTCGTGCAGATGGTGGAGACCTTTCGCGAACACATGCAACCGGCTTTCGTCGACCGCCTCGACGCCTGGACGCTCGCCGAGCAAGCGGGCATGCCGCTGCCGCCGATCATGATCTACGGCGAGGACGTGACACACATCCTCACCGAGGAAGGCATTGCCAACCTGCTGCTGTGCCGCACCGACGAGGAGCGCGAGCAGGCGATCCGCGGCGTTGCCGGCTACACGCCGGTCGGCCTCGCGCGCGATCGGCGCCTGGTCGAGAACCTGCGCGACCGCGGCGTGATCCGCCGGCCGGCCGACATGGGCATCGACGTGCGTGATGCCACCCGCAATCTGCTGGCCGCACGGTCGATGCGCGACCTGGTGCTGGCCTCCGGCGGGCTGTACCAGCCGCCGAGCAAATTCCGCAATTGGTGAGGAGCTGACATGACGGGCATGGAAACGCTGCACTACGAGTTTGTCGGCCACCAGCGGCTGACGACGTTCGCACCGGTCCTGGTCGGGGTGGTGGCCTCGGGCAATCTCGAGGTGCTGATCGAGCCAGCGGACTCCGACCGCTGCAACTTCCGCATCGACACCTCGGCGCGCGGCTTCGGCGCCATCTGGCAAGCTGTGGTCCACGACTTCCACGAGCGCCACGGCCTGGCCGGCGCCACCGTGTCGATCAACGACATGGGTGCCACGCCTGCGGTCGTGAGCCTGCGCCTCGATCAGGCTGCGTCCGCGCTGGCAGGAGCCCGGCCATGAACATCAGCTTCGCGGAATGCACGGCGCGCGAACGAGTGTTACGTCTGCTCGACGTTGGCAGCTTTGAAGAATGGCTGCCGCCCGCCGCACGCGTGATGAGCCCGCACCTGGCGCAGCTCGGCGTGCCGTCGGCTTTCGATGACGGCATCGCGATCGGCCAGGGACGGCTCGCGACCCACCGCGTGTTCATCGCGGCGCAGGAGGGCGAGTTCATGGGCGGTGGCGTCGGCGAAGTGCACGGCGCCAAGCTCACCGGCCTGCTGCAGCGCGCGCAGCGCGACCGCCCGGCAGCGGTGCTGCTGCTGGCCGAATCGGGCGGCGTGCGGCTGCACGAGGCCAACGCCGGCCTGATCGCCGTCTCCGAGGTGATGCGGGCGGTGCTCGATGTGCGCGCCGCCGGCATCCCGGTGATCGTGCTGATCGGCGGGGCCAACGGCTGCTTCGGCGGCATGGGCATCGTGGCGCGCTGTGCCGATCACATCGTGATGAGTGACATCGCCCGGCTGTCGATGTCGGGACCGGAGGTCATCGAGGCCTCGCACGGCGTCGAGGAATTCGACTCGCGCGATCGCGCGCTGGTGTGGCGCACGACCGGTGGCAAGCACCGCTACCTGACGGGCGACTGTGATGTGCTGGTCGACGATGACGTGGCCGCTTTCCGCGCCGCGGCGGTGGCAGCCGTCGAAGCGGCCGCCACCGCGCACCCGGTGAGCCTGGCATCGCTGGAGCAGGAACATGCGCTGCTGGCACACCGTCTGGTGCAGACGCCGGACGGTGCCGACGCGATCACGCTGTGGCAGCGCATGGGCGTGCGCGACGCCGCGCGCGTGCCCGATCTGAATGCCGATGCGGTGCGCGCGCTGCGTCCCGTCGCCGCGCCCGCATCGACCAATGCCTGAGGACGTCGCTATGGACTGGCACACCCTGGTCGTGCAGTTGTTCGGCCCGTCGCACGGCATCACCGCGGACGGCGATTTTCTGCATGGCGACGCGACGTTCGAAGGCCAGACCGTGACCGTCGTCGGCACCACGCACCATGCACCGATCGGCGTGGCGATGGCGCTGGCGCAAGCACGTGTGGTGCTGGACACCGTGACCCACCACCCCGGCCAGACGATCGTGCTGCTGATCGACACCCAGGGGCAGCAGCTGCGCATCCGCGACGAATTGCTGGGCATCAACCGCGCGATGGCGCACCTGGGCTGCTGCATCGATCTCGCCCGCCGCCGCGGTCACCGCGTCATCGGCCTCGTCTACGACCAAGCCTTGTCGGGCGGGTTCATCACTTCCGGCCTGATGTCCGATGCCTGCTATGCGTTGCCAGAAGCCGAGATTCGCGTGATGCGCATTCCGGCGATGGCGCGCGTCACCAAGATCTCCGAGGCGCGCTTGAAGGAACTGTCGAAGGCCAACCCGGTGTTCGCGCCCGGGGTCGAGAACTATGTCGCCATGGGCGGGGTGCGCACACTCTGGACCGGTGACCTGAGCGCCTGTCTGAGCGAAGCACTGCGCAGCGCACCGTCCACCGACGAACGCGCCCGCGATGGTGCGCTGCGCGGTGGCCGGCGACTTGCCGCGTCGGTGGCGCAGCAGGTGCTGGCGGCCTGAGGCACCTGCGATGGTCGTGCTGCGGCGTCACCAACTGGTCTGGCTCAGCGACGCCGGTTGGCGCGAGCTGCAGCGCGCACCGCGCGACCCCGTGAAGCGGGATTGCATTGCGCACTGGGCGTCCCGTCACTTGCCGCTGGTGGTCACGCAGCAGCCGTCGCCACCGATCACTGCGGGCGACACCCTGGCACTCGGGCTGGCCGCGCCCGCGGCCTGGGGCCGGCGCAAGATCGCGGTGCAGGTCCCACTGAGTGGCGCGCTGTACTTTGGCAACTTCCCGCTGGCGCCTGACGTGGCCAGTTTGCTGGTGGAGGCGGCGCGCGCACCTTGGCTGGCCTTGTGTGACGAGTTGCGACGCTTGGGCGTCGCTGCGCGCGTGCACGGCAGCCATGGCTGGCAGCGGCTGACGGGCCTGCTTTATCTGCATGCGGCGTCCGACGTCGATCTGCACCTGCCAGTCGAGACCACGCGGGATGCCGATGCGGTCACAGCCTTGCTGCAAGCGATCGCTTTGACGGCCCCCCGCATCGACGGCGAACTGGTGTTCGGTGATGGCACCGCAGTGGCCTGGCGAGAGTGGCTGCAGTGGCGCCAGGGCCGCGTCGAGCGCGTGCTCGTGAAGCGATTGCACGGCGTGGCGCTGGAAGCCGGCACCCGTTGGCTGCCTGTCGGCGAGCCCTGGGAGGATGCCCGATCTGCGGTCGTTGCCGCTGCCATGGGGGCGGGCGCATGAGCGCAGCGCTGCTGCGCTCCGCGCACCCGTCTGCCGCGGTTTTCCGCCCCCCGCCCGCCCGCCCGGCTGGCGAGCTGGCGACCCGCCTGCAGGCGCTGGGAGGTGCCGCCACCGCCGCGCTGTACGACGAGCTGGCACTCGATCCGAAGCCGGGTCTGGTGTCCTTCGTCGACGCTGGCAGCCACGACGACATGGATGCGGGCATCTTCATGCGCAGCCTGTTCGCCTTGCGGCATTACTTCCCGCGCATTGCCGCTGCCGGTGCCGCGAACGCGCCGTTCGACACGCTGCGCACGCTCGGCGTGGTGGCTGAGCAGCGCATGTTGCAGGCGACCGGCCACGTCAACACGCACCGCGGCGCGGTCTTCACGCTGGGCCTGATCTGCGCCGCAGCGGGCCGCTTGATGGCAGACGCCCGGCCGCTGTCGCCTCAGGCGATACGCGACGTGCTGCTGGCGCGCTGGGGCCAGGCCTTGCGAGACCACGCGCGCGGCGCGTCCGCATCGAACGGCCAGCGGGTGGCACGCCTGCACGGGCTGCGTCCAGTGGCCGAGGAGGCCGCGCTCGGCTTCCCTGTGCTGTTCGAGACCGCGCTGCCCGCCTTGCGTGCCGCCCGCGGACTTGGTCAGCAGCGTGCGCGGCTGCAGGCGCTGTTCCACATCATTGAGGTGCTGGACGACACCAACCTGGCGCACCGCGGCGGCTTGCCGGGGCTGCATTTCGCGCAGCAGGCGGCGCGCGACTTCCTGCGCGCCGGCGGCGCTGCACGGCCGGACGCGATCGACCACGCCCGAGCCATCCATGCGGGGTTCGTGTCGCGCCGTCTGTCGCCTGGTGGCGCGGCGGACATGCTGGCCGCGGCCTGTCTGCTCGACCGCATCTGCCCGTTGCCGTGAGCCTCGCGCTGTTGTTCCCGGGGCAGGGCGTGCAGCACCCGGACATGTTGCGCTGGCTCGACGACCATCCCCTCGCGCAGCCCACGCTGGCGCTGATGGCGAGCCACATCGGCGCTGACTGGCGTGCCCGCGTCGGTGAGCCGGAGTGGGCCACCCGCAACAGCGTGGCGCAGTGCCTGCTGACCGGCGTTGCCCTCGCCACCTGGCAGACCCTGGCGCCGCACCTGCCCGAGCCAGCGGCGGTGGCCGGCTACAGCGTCGGTGAACTCGCGGCCTGCAGCGCGGCGGCCGTGTTCGATGCGGAGGATGCACTGGACCTCGCGGCGCATCGCGCGCAGGCGATGGATGACAGCGCGGCCGGATCTGACACCGGACTGCTGTCCGCGACAGGCGTCGCCGAGGCGCGGATCACCGAGATCTGCACCCGCCTGGCGTTGGCGGTGGCGATCCACCTCGGGCCCGACCGCTGGGTGCTGGGTGGGGCCTCGCCGGCCTTGGCGACGGCCCGCGACGAACTGATCGCGCTAGGCGCCGAGTCAGTCCTGCTGCGGGTGCAACTGGCCTCGCACACGCCGCTGATGCATGCCGCCGCGGACGAGTTTGCGCGACAGATCGAACCGATGTCCTGGCGTACCAGCTGTGCCCTCGTGGTCACCAACCTGGACGGCAGCGGCCAGCGCCGGCCCGAGGCACTGAAACGCGCGCTGTCGCTTCAGATTGCCAGCCCCGTGCAATGGCATCGATCGATGGAGACGCTGGCCGAACGCCTGCCGCGCTGCGTGCTGGAAGTCGGGCCGGCGACGACGCTGTCGCGCATGTGGGCGGCCCGCTACCCCGATTGCCCGACACGCTCGGCCGATGAGTTCCACAGCGCCGACGCCGTCGTTGACTGGGTGCGCAGGACCCTCGGCTGAGCGTGTCGGTGGCGCGTGGCCCCCCAAGCGGTGGCGCTGTTCTGTCGGCTACGAATGCGCAGCGACGTCCCGCACAACGAGCTGGCGTGCGCTGTCGAAGCACCTTGCTGCACCGCTGATCGGATCGACGAACGAGATCGATCGGGCCAGCAACTGCAAGGGTTGGTCATGGTCGTCGGTGTCGGCGGGCATCAGCGACGGGTACATCCGGTCGCCGACGATCGGCATGCCGATCGCGGCGCAGTGCACGCGCAGTTGGTGGGTGCGGCCTGTCAGCGGTGTCAGGCGGTAGCGGGCCATGTCGCCTGTCACTTGCAACACCTCGATGAGCGTCTCGGCATTCGGCTCGCCGTGCACTTCGCGCATCCGCAGAAAGTGATCGTCCTGCACCAGCCGGCTGCGGTGCGTCAGCGGAAAGCTCAGCTCCGGCCGCCGCGGCGCGATCGCCTCGTAGTGTTTCGTCACCTGCCGCTGCGCGAACAAGGCCTGGTAGGCCCCGCGGGTGTCGGGCTGCACCGCAAACACGACGACACCGGCGGTTTCGCGGTCCAGCCGGTGCA
>JANXTP010000076.1 GCA_025352345.1 Burkholderiales bacterium
CAAGGAATCGATTCAGCTGTTGCAGAAGGTGTTTAGGTTGCGCACCTGCGAAGACACGGTGTTCAACAACCGCAGCCGGCCTTGCCTGCTGCACCAGATCAAGCGCTGCTCCGGGCCCTGCGTGGCGCTGATCTCGGCCAACGACTATGCGCGCGACGTGGCCAACGCCGAGCGCTTCTTGCTGGGTGAGCAGCAGCAGGTGATGGACACGCTGCAATCGAAAATGATGGCGTATGCCGATGCCTTGCAGTTCGAGCAGGCGGCCGAGATTCGCAACCAGTTGGGTGCCTTGTCGCGTGTGCTGCACCAGCAGTCGGTGGAAGACAACACCGGCGCGGCGACGCGCGATGCCGACATCCTCGCCGTCAAGGTGCAGGGCGGTCGGGCTTGCGTCAACCTGGCGATGGTGCGCGGCGGTCGGCACCTGGGCGACCGACCGTTCTTTCCGGTGCATGTGGACGACGCGACCACACTCGGCGCTGCGTCGATGGCTGAATCAGCCGCCGTTGACAGCGGCAAGCCGTCGGCATCGCCCGAAGCGCTGGTGCTCGAAGCCTTCATTGCGCAGCACTACCTGGAGGGCGGTGTGCCGCCGCTGCTGGTGCTGAGCCACCCGGTCGATAAAACATTGATCGAGGCCTTGGCTTTGCACAGCGGCGTCAAGGTGACGGCGCAACACCAGCCGCGCGATGCCCGCCGCGCCTGGCTGGACATGTGCATCACGGGCGCCGACCTGCGCCTGGCGCAGTTGCTGGCCGAAGAGGGTTCGCAGCAGGCGCGCACGCGCGCACTGGTCGAGGTGCTGGAGATCGACGCCGACGCCCTGGACACGTTTCGCATCGAGTGTTTCGACATCAGCCACACCGCCGGTGAGGCCACCCAGGCATCCTGCGTGGTGTTCGAGAACCACAAGATGCAGAGTGCCCAGTACCGCCGCTACAACATCGAGGGCATCACCGGCGGCGACGATTACGCCGCGATGCGCCAGGTGCTGATGCGCCGCTACGGCAAGCTGGCGGCGCAGGTGGCCAAGCGCGCCGAGGCGATCGATGCCGGCAGCGGCGCATCGGCGGATGCACCCGATGATGACGAGGTGATCGCGAAGCCCGAGCTTCGAATGCCCGACCTGGTGCTGGTCGATGGTGGACGCGGCCAGGTCAGCATGGCGCGCGAGGTGTTCGAAGAGCTCGGCATCGACCTCTCGCTGATCATCGGCGTCGAGAAAGGCGAGGGGCGCAAGGTGGGTCTGGAAGAGCTGGTGTTTGCCGATGGGCGTGCCAAGGTGTCGTTGGCCCGGGATTCCGCCGCCCTGATGCTGGTCGCGCAGATCCGCGACGAGGCGCACCGCTTCGCGATCACCGGCATGCGCGCCAAGCGCGCGAGTGTGCGCACCGGCGGCAGCAGGCTCGAAGACATCGACGGTGTCGGGCCGAAAAAGCGCGCGAAGCTGCTGCAGCGTTTCGGCGGTGTGCGCGGTGTGGCGAGTGCCAGCGTCGACGACCTGCTGAGTGTCGAAGGCATCTCGAAGGACCTGGCCGAGGCCATCTACCGGGCGCTGCATTGAGCGGCAGGCCATGACGACACGGCGCGCTGGGTGGCGGGCAACGCTCGCGTCCTTCTCGTGCTTTGTCCTCGCGCTGTTCGCGGGTTGTGCCTCCCCGCCGACCGCCGCGCCGGCGCCTGTGACGAAAGCCGTGGCACCGACACCGCCGTCAGGCGCTCAAGCTGCGGTTTCGGCTGCGGGCGTGGCGAACGGCCCGGTTCGCTTGTCGGCGCCACGTCCTGTGCATAGCATCGATGAACTGCGTCTGCAGGCGGCGCGTCGCATCGTCGCCGCCAACCCGCACCTGACCTACACCGAACGCGTGCCCGACGTGCTGCTCGCCATCCCGGTGCTGGCGATCGACCTCAACGCCGATGGATCAATCCGCCGAATCGAGGTGCTGCGCCCGCCGCGTCAGGCCAAAGACACCACCCAGATCGCCATCGAGGCGGTGCAGCGCGCAGCGCCGTTTGGCGATCTGTCCAGCCTGCCACGACCTTGGCGCATCACGGAAACGTTTCTATTCAACGACGACCGCCGTTTCAAGCCCCGCACACTTGACACCCCCTGAGCGTTGGCATCGGGCAACGCGGCACAATGGTTCGCATGTTTTTCAATTTGCCGACGCTCCTCACCTGGGCCCGCATCGTTGCGATTCCATTGGTGGTTGGTGTGTTCTATCTGGATCTGCAAGACGGCACGCGCAACACCGTGGCCACCGCGCTGTTCATTGTGGTCGCGCTGACCGACTGGGCCGATGGCTACCTGGCGCGCAGGCTGAATCAGACCTCGTCGTTCGGTGCCTTCCTCGATCCGGTGGCCGACAAGTTCCTGGTCTGTGCCGCGCTGCTGGTGCTGGTACACCTGCACCGGCTGCACGCGCTGGTGGCGCTGGTGATCATCGGGCGCGAGATCGCGATTTCCGCCTTGCGTGAATGGATGGCGCAGATCGGCGCCTCGCGCAGCGTCGCGGTGCACATGCTGGGCAAGGTGAAGACCATGGTGCAGATGATCGCCATCCCCTTCCTGCTGTTCGACGGCACGCTGTTCGGCCTGATCGACACGCACGCCTGGGGCACGGTGCTGATCGGACTCTCCGCGGTGCTGACCGTCTGGTCGATGGTGTACTACCTGCAAAAGGCGCTGCCCGAAATCCGCGCCAAAGCGCGTTAGCGGCACGGTGACGGCTCTCGCAGATTCGCGCAGCCAATCGGTGTTGCGCGTGATGCCGGTGGTGTTCGTGCTGATCTGGAGCACCGGTTTCATCGTCGCGCGCTTCGCCATGCCGAATGCGCCGCCATTCACCTTCCTGTGCTGGCGGTACGCGCTGTCGGTGGCCTGCTTCGGCGTGTGGATAGCCTGGGGGCGCGCGCCATGGCCGGTCGGCCGGGCGCAGTGGCTGCACTTGGGCGTCACGGGTGTGCTGATGCACGCTGCGTACCTGGGTGGGGTGTGGGCGGCGGTGAAGGCGGGTATCGGTGCGGGCACGGTTGCCTTGCTGGTGGGTCTGCAGCCGGTGTTGACCGCGCTGTGGCTCTCGGCGGTGTCCACTTCGAACCGCACCGCTGCGGTGACCGGGTGCCAATGGGCCGGACTGGCCCTGGGGCTGACAGGATTGATTCTGGTGGTGTGGCGCAAGCTCGGTGTCGGCGAGATCACGCCGTGGAACCTGAGCCTGGCGCTCATCGCGCTGATCGGCATCACCGCTGGCACGCTGTACCAGAAGCACTTCGTGACACGCTGCGATGTGCGCACTGCCAACACCGTCCAACTCATCGCTGCGCTGCTGGTCAGCCTGCCTCTGGCGCTGAGTGAATCGGAAGCGATGCGCTGGAATGCGGCGTCAGTGACCGCGATGGTCTGGTCCGTGTTCGGTCTCACGCTTGGCGGCAGCTCGCTGCTGTACCTGCTGATCCAGCGCGGCGCGGCAACCCGCGTCACCAGCTTGCTGTACCTGGTGCCGCCGACGACGGCGCTGATGGCTTGGGCCATCTTCGGCGAGGTGCTCACCGTGCCGATGCTGCTCGGCATGGCTTTGACCGCGGCCGGTGTCGCGTTGGTGGTCACCGCGCCGTCATCGCGGCGCTCCCGCTGACAGTGCCAGGGCGCCGCTCCTTCGTCTCGATAGAATCAGGCCGCGCGCTTGACACCCACCAATGGCACGGCTGTAATGGCTTGATGCCCGTGGCTTGTGAGGCGCACGGTCACTGCCGACTCCAACCATACGCATCCATTCCGAGGGGGACACTTTGTGAACAAGTCAGAACTGATCGAACACATCGCCAAGCAAGCGGACATTTCCAAAGCGGCCGCAGGTCGCGCCCTCGAGGCGCTGATCGGCGGCGTGAAGTCAACGCTCAAGAAGAACAACAGCGTGACGCTCGTTGGTTTCGGCACGTTCAGCGTGACCAAGCGCGCAGCGCGCAGCGGTCGCAACCCGCGTACCGGTGCGGCCATCAAGATCAAGGCGGCCAAGGTGCCGAAGTTCCGTCCAGGCAAGGCCTTGAAGGACGCGCTGAAGTAAGGCGATCCCCGGGCACTGTGGGTGCTTAGCTCAGTTGGTAGAGCGGCGCCCTTACAAGGCGTAGGTCGGGGGTTCGAGCCCCTCAGCACCCACCAGACGCAGTGTCTTGCGCATCGGCAGTCCCCCAGTCGGGGCTGCAGATAAAATCAGCGACAGTTGTTAAGCAAAGGCGAACCGTGGTTCGCCTTTTTCGCGTTCGCGGAGCACGGTTTTCCGGCGCCTGAGTTCTTGACGTACCGCGGTCCGCGCGTGCGTCCACCCGAGGTCATCGATGTTCGATTTTTTCCGCAAGCACATGCGCTTGCTGCAATTTGCGCTGGTGGTGCTGATCGTGCCGTCCTTCGTGTTCCTCGGGGTGCAGGGCTATCGCGGTTTGGGCGAAGGCGCCAAGCAGTCGGTGGCCAAGGTGGCCGGGCAGTCCATCACCCAGGCCGAGTGGGACGAAGCGCACCGCGAGCAGGTCGAGCGGGTGCGGCGACAGAACCCCACCATCGACCCCAAGCTGTTCGACAGCCCCGAGGCCCGGCAGCAAACGCTCGAGGTGCTGATCCGCCAGCGTGTGATGCTGGTCACCGCCGAGCAGTTGCACCTGGGCACCACCGATGACCGCCTGCAGCGGCTGTTCGCCACCGACCCGCAGTTCGCGGCTGTCCGCAATCCGGACGGCAGCGTCAACAAGGAACTGCTCGCGGCGCACGGCATGTCCAGCGACATGTTCGCCCGCCGCCTGCGTCAAGACCTGTCGGTTAACCAGGTGCTGCTGGGCGTGTCGGGGACCGGCTTCGTCTCGGCCGGCGCCGCGGACCAGGCATTGGATGCTTACTTTCAGCAGCGCGAGGTCGTGCTGCAGCGCTTCGACGCCGCCATCGATGCGGCCAGGGTCCATCCCACCGACGCCGATCTGGAGGCCTACTACAACGATCCGGCCCATGCCGCGCAGTTTCAGGCGCCGGAGCAGGCCAGCATCGAATACGTGGTGCTCGACCTCGACGCGATGGGCCAGCAGGTGGCGATCAATGAGGAAGACCTCGCTCGCTATTACACCGAGAACGCGGCGCGCTACACCACGCCGGAAGAGCGGCGCGCCAGCCACATCCTGATCGCCGCCGACAAGGCGCTGCCCGCAGCCGAACGGGCCAAGGCGAAAGCCAAGGCCGAAGCGCTGCTGGCCGAGATCACGACGCATCCGGAGCGCTTCGCCGAATTGGCCAAGGCGAATTCGCACGACCCCGGATCGGCGGTCAAGGGCGGCGACCTCGACTTCTTCGGCCGTGGGGCGATGGTCAAGCCCTTCGAGGACGTGGCCTATGGCCTGAAGGTCGGTGACACCAGCGGTGTGGTCGAGACCGACTTCGGCTATCACATCATCCGCGTGACCGACAAGCGTGGCGGTGACAAGCGCAGCTTCGACAGCGTGCGGCCCGAGATTGAGGCCGAGGTGCGCCGCCAACTCGCGCAACAGAAATTCTCTGAAACCGCGGCCGATTTCACCAACCTCGTCTACGAGCAGTCCGACAGCCTGAAGCCGGCGATCGACAAGTACAAGCTGGTGCTGAAGACCGCGCAGGGTGTGACACGCCGGCCGGCGCTGGGTGCGACCGGCCCGCTGGCATCGCCCAAGTTTCTCGACGCGCTGTTCGCCAACGATGCCTTGCGCAACAAGCGCAACACCAATGCGGTGGAAACAGCAGCCAACCAGCTCGTCTCCGGCCGCGTCGTCCAGTACGAAGCGGCCCATGCCTTGCCGCTGGCAGATGTGAAGGAAACGGTGCGCGCTCGTGTCGTCAGCGTGCAGGCCGCTGCGCTCGCGCAAGCCGAAGGCAAGGCGCGCCTGGCTGCACTGCAGCAGGCGCCGCAGACCGACATGGGCATCGAGCCGCGGCGGATCTCGCGTCTGCAGATGCAGGAGCTGGGCAAGGCCACCACGCTGGCGGTGCTGGGTGTCGATCCGAAGAAGCTGCCGGCATTCGTTGGCATCGACCTGGGCGCGGATGGCTACGCCGTGGCGAAGGTTCAGAAGGTCATCGGCCGCGATCCCGTTGTGGCCGACGCGGCGCAAGCCCGCAATCAGTACGAGCAAGCCTGGGCCGATGCCGAGACCCAGGCCTACTTCGGCGCGCTGAAGGTCCGCCTGAAGGTGCAGGTCGATGCCAAGGCGACGGCGAAAGCCACCGCCTCCGAATCCGCCGCTGACGGCCGTTGAGCCAGGCGCTCAGCAGGGATGCGTTGTGCCTCGCGGCACAACGCATCCTCTATACTTGCGGTCTGCGGTGGCTGTAGCTCAGTTGGTAGAGTCCAGGATTGTGATTCCTGTTGTCGTGGGTTCGAGCCCCATCAGCCACCCCACTGCTTTGTGATGCCAACGGTCCTTCGGGGCCGTTGTCGTTTTTGCCGTCCACACACGGCTGTCAGCCCGAAGCCGACAGGCGCTCGACGCTCACCCGGCAGCAGATACCTTGCGGCAAGCGCTCCTGCCAGCTCACCTCCCCACCCAATTGCCGCACGCGCTTGCGCACGCCGCCGACGCCGAGGCCTGGCGCCCATTGCGCGGGTGCCTGCCCAAGCCCGTCATCTGTGACGGTGATGACCAGCCGGTCGCTGGTCAGGCTCACGTCGATCTCGATGGTGCGCGCCTGCGCGTGGGCGATGACGTTGGTGACCAGCTCGCGAAGCACGCGGGTGAGGCCTGACCACTGCACCATCGACAGCACGACCTCGGCGTCCTGCTCCGCCGTCCACTTCAGCGTGATGTGCGCCGCTGTCAAGCGTTGTGAGATGTCGGCCTTCCACTCAGCCAGTGCGTGCGCCAGTGGTTGATTCGACGCCGCCAGGCCGCGGGTCAGCGTCTTCAGGTCCTGCAGGGTGTGCCGAGCGTAGTCTTCCATCTCGGGCGACTGAGCCTTGTACATCAACGTCAACAGCCGAGCGCCGATGTCGTCGTGCAGGTCCTGAGCCAGCCGCCGGCGCTCTTCGCTGCGACCTTGTTCGACCGCTTGATCGAAGGCGACGGTGCGCCGCAGCTGCTCACCAATGCGCTCGGCGAGCCGGACGTCGTCGCGGGTGAACAAGCGTCTGCCGTGCTGCGCATGGCGCAACAGGATGGACGCCGACGCGCTGGTGGCTGACGCGCCGGCGATCACCGGCACCGGCACCAGCATCGCCGAGCCGTCGCTCAGGGTGTGGGCGCTGCTCACGGTCTTGTCGAGCAGCGTCACCTCGAAGGGATCGAACAGCTCCTTGAGCAGGCGCGACAGCGCGGGGCCGGCTTGCTCAGGGTGGGTCTCGACCTCACGGGTGGTGCGAAACAACTGCTCGAACAGCCGTTCCGTGCTGGCGACGCGGGTGCCCAGCATGCGGTTGACCAGCCACTGGCGGGCGCCGGCGTACACCGCCATCGACAGAAACAATGCCAGCGTCAGCGCGGCGAAGTGCTGCAGGGCAAACACACTGACCAACAGCAAGTCGAGCACGATGGCGAGTGTGCCGATGATGGCGAGCAGCGACAGCTCGCGCACCACGCTGCGTGACTTGGCCAGGAAGGGCACGCTGGCCAGCACCAGCGCGAACAACACCTGCCAGACCACCATCGCCAGCGGCAGGCTCGCCGATGACAGCGGTGTCGCGACGTCGGGCTGCCTCATCAGGACGACGGCCGCTTGGACCACGACCCAGGTGCCGCCGACGACCGCGCTGAAGCGCTTCATGACCAGCGCGAACGGATGCGGCTGCAACTGGAACGACAGATGCATCAGGCCCACGGCCACGCAGCCCATGGTCAGCAGCGCGGCCTGGGTCAACCACCATTGGCCAGCGCCCCCGCCCCCTTGGCCTAGGTATGTCGCCAGCCAGATCAGCACGGCAAACAACCAGGTGGCAGCTGGCAGCCAGGCGGCGGCACGCAGGCGCCTCGGATGGGTGCAGGCCAGCTGAACCGCCGCGGCAAGTGTGGCCAGGTCGAAGCCGCGGCGCAGTGAGAGTTTCAGGTGCTCGTGGTCCCACAGCGAGGCGGGTGTGGTGGAGCCGATCGCCATGCACACCAGGTTGCCGGCCTGGCACAGCGCCATTAGGGCGTACAGCGCATTCGCGGCAATGGGTTTGGCTCGCAGCACGGTGATGGCTGCCGCACACAGCATCAGGGCGAGCGCTGCGTACACCCCAAACGCCGCGCCGATGTCTGCCATGGCTTTGGCAGGCCCTAAACCAATCCCTGTTTGCTCGCCAACACCGCAGCTTCAGCACGACTCGATACGTTGAGCTTCTTGTAGATCGACTTGATGTGGTCGTTCACCGTGAACCATTTGATGCCCATCAGGTTGGCGATTTCCTTGATGGTGAAGCCTTTGCTCAGGTAGGTCAGTACCTCGCTCTCGCGCGGCGTCAGTCGATCCTGTTCCACCGGTTGGGCACGGTCCAGTGCTGACGGGCGGCTGCTCTGGAAGGCGGAGGGCACGCTCAAGGCGGTCGATATGCCTGTTGCACCATCGGGGCGAAAGTGGGTCAACAAACGCCGGGCGATCGCGGGCGACAGCGGCGGCTGCCCGCGCACGATCTTCTGCAGCTCTTCGACCAGCACCTCGAAACGGTCTTCCTTCAGCAGGTAGCCATCGGCGCCACACTGCAAGGCCGGGAACAGGTGTTCGTCATCGGAGTACAGCGTGGTGACGATCTTCGTCGCCGGGTAGCTCGACAGCTCGGCCAGCAACTCCATGCCGTTGCCATCGGGCAATTCCAAGTCAACCATCATCAGCTTGAACAGGTTGGTCTGGTGGCTGCCCGTGGCGCCGGTGCTTTTCGATTCGCTGATACGACCCCGGGCGGTTTCCAGGTCGCTGGCTTCGCTGATCATCAGTTGATCGCTGAAGCTCTCGCGCACCACCTTGGCCAGAAAGCTGCGCGCCACCGGGTTGTCTTCGACGATCAATACTTTGACGGGCATGGTGGCGACCTGATCTACAGCATTAAGAATGCTAGCAGGCCGTGTTTCCCGGGAGGGGGCTGTTCATTTCCCGATCCGGTGACTGCCGCGCAGCGTCGCCCAACGCACTTCTACAATCATCGCGATGCGCCTGCTGATTGCAAACGATGATGGGTATCTGGCTCCGGGGCTTGCTGCGCTGGTGCGGGCCTGCGAGGGTCTGGGCGAGATCGATGTCATCGCGCCGGAGCAAAACGCCAGTGGCACCTCGAACTCTCTGACGCTGAACCGGCCGCTGTCGGCCTACACCGCGGTCAACGGCTTTCACTATCTCAACGGCACGCCGTCCGACTGTGTGCATGTGGCGCTCACGGGGCTGTTCGATCGTCGGCCCGATCTGGTGCTATCCGGCATCAACCAGGGCGCCAACATGGGCGACGACACGCTGTACTCGGGCACGGTCGCTGCGGCGATGGAAGGCTTTCTGTTCGGCATTCCGGCGCTTGCGTTTTCGCAGGTGGACAAGGGCTGGGCGCACCTCGATGCCGCCGCGAAGGTGGCCCGCCAGGTGATCGAGCAGGTGCTGCGCGATCCGCCATCACGCCGCCCATTCCTGCTCAACGTGAACATTCCGAACCGTGCTGATGCGGCCGATCTGCCAATGCATGTCACCCGCCTGGGTCGTCGCCATGCCAGCGAGCCGGTCATCCGCCAGTTGAACCCGCGCGGCGAGACGATGTATTGGATCGGCGCGGCAGGGGATGCGCGGGAGGCGGGCGAGGGCACCGATTTCCACGCGACTGCACACGGCCGGGTTTCGATCACGCCCTTGCAGGTCGACCTGACCGATCATGTGGCGGTGCCCGACTGGCAATCGTGGCTGACCACGTCGGCCGCGCCGTGATAGACGACCACCGCGACGAAAAGCCCGCGGGCGCCACCCGCTCTGCCAAATTCCCGCTGCGGCTGGAACGCATGGTGCGCGCACCGAAGAAGTTGGTCGCTGGCGACCTCGCCGGTCGCGCGCCCGCGTCCGGTCTCGGGCTCGACTCGGAAGACGTGCGCCGGCGCCTGGTCGATCGCCTGCGTGCCGCCAACCCGCACGATGCCCGGGTACTGCAGGCGCTGGCCAGCGTGCCGCGGCATCTGTTCGTCGATGCAGCGCTTGTTACCCAGGCCTATGAAGACACCAGTCTGCCGATCGGCCACGGGCAGACCATCTCGAAGCCGTCGGTCGTGGCGCGCATGCTCGATGTGCTCATGCAGGGCGCCAACGCGCGGCGCACCGGTCACCTGGGGCGGGTGCTGGAAATCGGCACCGGCTGCGGCTACCAGGCGGCGGTGCTGTGCAGTCTGGGCCGGCAGGTGGTGTCGATCGAGCGCATTCGTGGGCTGTACGACAAGGCGAGCGCCAACCTGGCCGCCGTGGGCCTGCAGCACCTGCGGCTGGTGTATGGCGACGGGATGCTCGGGCATCCTCCGAATGCGCCCTATGACAGCATCATCGCCGCTGCCTGCGGTGCCGAAGTGCCGGAATGCTGGCTGGCCCAACTGGCCGTTGGCGGACGGCTGATTTCGCCGGTGGTCGGCCACGCCAAGCGGCAGACGCTGGTCGTCGTGGATCGAACCGACGCCGGGTACCAGCGGACCGAGCACGAAGCGGTGCAGTTTGTCCCCTTAAAATCAGGGTTGATATGAATGAGGCGTCGCTGCGGATGAGAACGAAGTACGAAGCGGGGCGACAGCGGGTGTTTCAGCTGCTGGCCATCGGCATGGTGAGCCTGGTGACTGCTTGTGCGTCGAGCCGCAACCACGCACCCGTCGAGGTGCGGAATTCGCCAACCAAGGCGCCTGTGATTGCATCGACGGGCACCGTCCCGAACGGGGACGCTGCCGCGCAGCCCGCGCCAGACAAGCCCGGCTATTACACCGTCAAGCCCTCTGACACGCTGGTGCGCATCGCGCTCGACAACGGCCAGAACTGGAAAGACCTGGCGCGCTGGAACGGACTCGACAACCCCAACCTGATCGAGGTAGGCCAGGTGCTGCGCGTGGCGCCACCAGGGGCCGATCCGGTCCCTGCTGGCGCGCGCCCCGTGATCGCCGCCAAGTTGGAGCCCAAGCCGCTGGAGACGCGTGCTGCATCGGCGCCTCTATCGGCCGGCTCCGGGGCCGCGACTGCTGCCTCTGCCGCGTCGGCCAATGGTGCCGCGAGTGCCGCATCGGCGACCGCTGCGGTGCCGGTCGTGCCGCTGCAGGGCGACGATGCCATGGCCTGGATGTGGCCTGCCAGTGGGCCCGTGACCACCGTCTTTGACGAGGTCAAGAGCAAGGGGCTGGCCATCGCCGGCAAGGCAGGCGACCCGGTGCTGGCCGCTGCGGATGGGCGCGTGGTCTATGCCGGCTCCGGCCTGCGGGGCTATGGCAATCTGGTGATCGTCAAGCACAACGCCACCTATCTGACCGCCTACGCGCACAACCAGACCTTGCTGGTCAAGGAAGACCAGGCGGTGCGCCGCGGGCAGAAGATCGCCGAGATGGGCTCAACCGATGCCGAACGGGTGCAGCTGCACTTCGAGATCCGCAAGCTGGGCAAACCCATCGATCCGGCGAAGCTGCTGCCACCGCGCTGACCACACCGACCGTGGTGACTGAGAACACCGAATGGTTGAGTGTCGAGTCACTCGACCTCGAAGGCCAGGGTGTGGCCCACAACGCCGAAGGCAAGGTGGTCTTCATCGAAGGCGCGTTGCCTGGCGAGCAGGTGCAGGTCAACGTGTTCCGCCGCAAGAACAACTGGGAGCAGGCGACCCTGGTCGCACTGCGTCGCGAAAGCCCCCAGCGCGTCGTGCCGCAGTGCCGTCATTTCGGCACCTGCGGGGGCTGCAAGATGCAGCATTTCCAGGCGGGCTCTCAACTCGCCACCAAGCAGCGTGCGCTCGAGGATGGGCTGTGGCACCTCGCCAAGGTCAAGGCCGAGCAGCTGCTGCGTCCGATCGAGGGCCCGGCCTGGGGCTACCGCTATCGTGCCCGGCTGTCGGTACGCTATGTGGTGAAGAAGGGCAAGGTGCTGGTCGGTTTTCACGAGCGCAAATCGAGCTATGTGGCCGACATGGACAGCTGCGAGGTGCTGCCCCGGCACCTGAGTGATCTGCTGGCGCCCCTGGCCACGCTGATCGAGGGCATGGACCAGCGCGATCGGCTGCCGCAGATCGAGGTGGCGGTCGGCGATGACAGCACTGCGCTGGTGCTGCGGCACCTGCAAGCGCTGACGGAGGCTGACCTGCAGCGGCTGCGTGATTTCGCAGCGCTGCACCAGGTGCAGTGGTGGCTGCAACCACAGGGCCCGGCAACGGTGCATCCGCTCGACCCGGCCATGCCCGACCTGTCGTACCGCCTGCCGGAGTTCGGCATCACGATGCGCTTCAAGCCGACCGATTTCACCCAGGTCAACCACCAGATTAACCGCGCGCTGGTCGCGCGCGCGCTGCGGCTGCTCGATGCGCGATCCGGCGAACGCGTCATTGACTGGTTCTGCGGCCTGGGCAATTTCACCTTGCCGATCGCAACGCGTGCTCGCGAGGTGCTGGGCATCGAAGGCAGCGAGTCGCTGGTCGAGCGCTCCCGCGAAAATGCGGCGTTCAATGAGCTGGCTGCGAAAGCGCACTTCAAGGCGAGCAATCTGTTCGAGATCGATGCCCGCGCGCTCGCTGATCTGGGCTACGCTGACAAGTGGCTGGTCGACCCACCGCGCGAAGGCGCTTTCGCATTGGCCAAGGCCTTGGCGGACGTGGCCTCAGACGCCAGCGCTGCACCGGGCTTTGTTCTCCCAAAGCGCATCGTCTATGTCAGCTGCAACCCGGCGACGCTGGCGCGCGATGCGGGGCTGCTGGTACATCAGGCAGGCTATGCACTCTCAGCCACCAGCGCGGTGAACATGTTTCCGCACACTGCGCATGTGGAGAGCATTGCAGTCTTCGACCGAACAAGTTAAGACACCAAACAAAACGGGGCCCGCAGGCCCCGTTTTTTCGTCATGCCGATAGGCATTAATCGCTGCTGCCACCCGTCATGCCGAAGATCGCCAGCAGTGACTGGAACACGTTGTACAGGCTCAGGTAGACACCCAGCGTGGCGGTGATGTAGTTGGTTTCCTCGCCGTCCTTGACCCGCTTCAGGTCATACAGGATGAACGCCGAGAAGAT
>JANXTP010000081.1 GCA_025352345.1 Burkholderiales bacterium
GCACCCTCCACCGCGTTGTACTTGAGGATCTTGCCGGTCGCATCGAGCTCGATGGCGCCGAAGGCGAGCTTGTTGAGCTGCGCGTCGTTCATCTTCGAGAGGACATTCTCGACATCGGTCTTGCCGAAGGCCACGGTGTTCATGGTTGCGAGGGTCATTTAAAGGTACTCCTTGGAAACGGCTGTGTGGGATGACTGCCAGGCCCGGAATTGGCCCGGATTTGCCGAAACTGGCGGCCGCTGACGGTATCGGTCGTTCGCACGCAAGGCTTGACGCTTAAAGATCACTTTGTCCGCGCTATTCAAGGCATTGGATCGAAGGCGCGCTGCCAATACTCGTGGACCTGTGTCGTCGATGAACCGACTGAAGATGCGACGTGACCCCATAGCCATTCATGACACTTTGAGCCCGGTCATCTTCGACGGCAGCCCGCTGTCCATCGAGGATGTTGCTGACCTCGCACTGCGCCGCCGTACAGCGGTGCTCAGCGACGCCCCGACATTCCGTGCACGGATTCAGGCGGGTGCGGATTTCGTTGCCCGGTTGTTGGCCGAGGATGGCGTGATCTACGGCGTGACCACCGGCTACGGGGATTCGTGCACCGTGGTCGTGCCGCCGCATCTGGTGCCTGAGCTGCCACATCGGCTGTACGCATATCACGGCATCGGTGCGGGTCGCCACCTCGATCCCGCCGAAACGCGAGCGGTGCTGGCGACGCGACTTGCATCGCTCTGCCAGGGCATGTCGGGGGTGGGGGTCGCCTTGCTCGAACAACTCGTGACGCTGCTTCAGCGCGACATCCTGCCCTTGATCCCGGCAGAGGGATCTGTTGGTGCCAGCGGGGACTTGACGCCGCTGTCCTACGTCGCCGCCGTGCTCTGCGGCGAACGCGAGGTGGTGTTCGACGGCCGCTGTATGCCTGCGGCCGAGGCGCTTGCCGCCGTCGGGCTGCAGCCGCTGACGCTGCGGCCGAAAGAGGGCCTGGCGCTGATGAACGGCACTGCAGTCATGACCGCACTGGCCTGCCTCGCGTGGCAGCGTGCAGACAGCCTTGGCAGGCTGGCCACGCGGATCACCGCGCTCAATGTCGTTGCCAGCGCCGGCAATGCCCACCACTTCGATGAAACCCTGTTCGCTGCCAAGCCGCACCCGGGGCAGCAACGGGTTGCCGCCCGATTGCGTGCCGACCTGGCGAGCGAAAAACCCTCGCGCAACGATGCACGGCTGCAGGACCGCTACTCGCTGCGCTGCGCCCCACATGTGATCGGTGTGCTCGAGGATGCGCTGCCGTTCCTTCGCCAGCAGATCGAGAACGAGCTCAACAGCGCCAACGACAACCCCCTGATTGACGCGGAGAACGGCCGGGTGCTGCACGGGGGTCACTTTTACGGCGGCCACATCGCGTTCGCCATGGACGCGTTGAAAACCGCGGTCGCGAACATCGCCGACCTTCTCGATCGTCAACTCGCTCTGCTGGTCGACGCACGCTTCAACCACGGGCTGCCGCCCAACCTCTCAGGCGCGGTAGGCGAAAGAGCAACGATCAACCACGGACTGAAGGCGCTGCAGATCAGTGCCTCTGCATGGACGGCTGAGGCGCTGAAGGGAACGATGCCGGCGTCTGTCTTCTCGCGGTCGACCGAGTGCCATAACCAGGACAAGGTCAGCATGGGAACCATCGCGGCCCGCGACTGCTTGCGGGTGCTTGAGCTGTCCGAACAGGTGGGTGCGGCGATGCTGATCGCGGCGCGCCAGGCGTTGGCCTTGCGCCAACGCCTGCAGCCGTTGCACCTGACACCGGCCCTGTCGTCGATGTTCAATGCGCTATGCAACGCGATTGGTTTCGTCGACGAGGACCGAGCCCTGGACGCCGATCTGCAGCGATTGCTGAAAGGGATGCGCGAAGGCCATTGGCGACCCTATGCCGAGTACGCACTGTCGGCGCCGATCTAAATCTGAGCCACCTGCGCGAAGGCAGCGGCTGATGGGGCAACGTCTACCAGCAGGTCGTCACGACGCGCGACGGCAAACCGCTGGTGACGGTGTCGCAGCAGAAGAAGGC
>JANXTP010000230.1 GCA_025352345.1 Burkholderiales bacterium
AACGGCAACAGCGTCGTCGTTGACACCAGCCATGCGGTCTACACGCACGGCGCTGCGGCCGACCTCATCGTCGGCCGGTCAGTTGGCTTCCGCGGTCAGCTCGACAGCGCCGGCGTGATGCAGGCCCTGTTCGTCGACGTCGAGGGTGCGTCATCGCAGAACGGCCGCGATGCGAACCCGAACCTGCGTTTCGCCGACCTGGCCGCGACCGTCATCAATCTGTCGGGTACAACTTTGAGCGTCACCGCGAACCCCGGCGAAGGCACGCAGGGTTCCAGTGTCACGACCTACACGGTCGACATCTCCAAGGCCGAGCTCAAGTCGTGGGGCATGACGTGCCTGACGGCCGGCCAGCACATCCGCGTCAAGGGCGCGCTGACCGGAACCAGCATGCTTGCACGCGTGGTCGAAGTCGTCGGTGTCTGCCTGAACGCACCGAAGTCGCCAACCCCAACCCCAACCCCGCCGGCGCCACCGGCCTCGGCTGCGTCGACCCCGAAATGACGCACGCAGATCGTTAGCCTGAACCCGGGACGATCCCGCGGGTTCGCGCTGACTAACGTCGCCGCAAACGCACAACTGCGGGCTCGGTCTGAGGTTGACCCCGACGATTCGGCCCCTTTGCGTCTGCCCGAAAAGCCTCGGACACAGCCCGCCCCCGCGACCCGGAACATCGGGCCGCCCGAGCGGTGATGAGTTGACTGTGCTCAGGCTGCCTGCAGCGCCTCGCGAGCGCGGCGGTGCACGCGCCTGCAGATCCAGCTGCGCGAGGATCTTCTTCTCGATTGCGGGCGCCCGGGACGGTCTCGGTGAAGTTGGCTCTGCAGGAAGCTTCCGGCGGTGAGCGAGAGCTGTCGGCCGTCATGAAAAGCCTTCTGTAAGGGCCACCATCAGCCGCTCAACGATCCGCAGTCGACCGGTACGCGTTCCAGCCGCGAGGCCGCGTGCGTCAGGCATCTGTTCGTCGCAGGTGCGAAGCTCATCTGCAATGGCGCCTGCCGGTGCACGGGCCGCGCAATGACGCCCTCGGCAGGCAGGATCTCCAGCACCGGTACAACGCCGCATGCGCCTCACTCGGCGTGCGCAGCGCGCCGCCCAGGCGGTCGCACCGCGGCAGGTGGTAGCGCAGAAATTGGTCGACGCAGCCTTCGTCGAGCATGCGCCCCAGGTGGCACATCGACATCCAGTGCGCGCCAGCGTTCGGCCGGCATCTGGATGCGTTGGTCGACGGTTCGGTGAACGCTACAGGCAGCCCGGGAACTTGAACGACGCGATCCGCGTGTTCCAGTTGAACGAGCCATTGGCCTTCAAATACTCGCTCGTGTACCAAAAGGTGCAATCGTCGACCGGGTCGACGGTCATTGCGCTGTAGTCGCCCCACCGATGCAAGCTGCCGGTTTGCGAACCCCCGCCGGCCTGAATGGTGCTCTCGGTCTGCATCGTGCCGAGAGCGTCTGTCGCGAGCCTCCCGGTGTAACGAATGCTCGGCGTCACCGTACCGCTGGAAGCGCTGTAGCCGACCGCGATGTTGCCCTGCTTGTCAGTCGCTATGCTGCCCATCCAGCGATGGATGCCATCGGCAGTGCTGAGCGTGCCTTGCTGGTAAACCGTCGGAGTCGTGTTGGGCGTGCGAACCTCGTACCAGCGTACGCTGGTGACACCGGTGCGCTTGCTCCCGACCGTGACGGAGTGGTTGACCACAAGCGACTCCGAGCCGGCGCGATTGCGGTAGGCGAGGCGGTACATCAGCCGATCGGCGAGCGAGTCGAGCTTGTTGCTCGTGCCCGGCTGCGGGATGCACGCACCAGCACCACCCGAGCAGGCCGCATTGAAGGCAGCGACCGGAATGCTGGTCGGACCCGTGAACGTGGTGTTCGCCGGGTTGGCGAAATCCACCCGGAACTTCCACAGATTGAGCGAGTTGGCCCCGTAGTTCAAGAAGAAGTTCGGTGAGCCCGCAGGCGGGGCCGTCGTACCGTCGAGGTCGGCAGGCAAAAGGCCACCGTACGCGGTGCTCAACTGGAAGCATTGCTGGGTTGCGGCCGGGTTGCCGGCGAGCATTTTCACCCGGTCAAACGCGCAGACCTTGCTGCCGGCGAAGGTCTGTGCGTTGTCGAAGATGTTAAAGCTGATGTAGTACCCGTCGGGCCACACGCCCATCTTGGGATAGTCGTTGAACTGAGTATTGCCATAGCTGAATGCGTAGCGGGCATAGGTGCCAGTCGCATCCGACGTCGTCGACACGGCCACGCACTGCATGTACGGCAGGGTGCTGACCGAGAACTGCGTCAGGATCCAGCGGTTGGCCACCTTGTCGTACTGGACGATCGGGTCGCCGTCGTTGTTGGTCTCGCAAGCCCCACCGAATCCGACCCAGGGGGAATTGCCTGGCTTGGGGAAACCCGGCACGATGGCGCCCGTCGTCTTGTTGAAAACGGCGAACTGGTCGTTGACCCATTGAACGTACTGCGTGGCGCCGACCGCTCCGACGGTGTCGGGCGGCGCATAGCGATCACTGAATCCGTAATCACCCTGCCCCACTCCGGCAAAGTTCAGACCACTGGTCGTTCCGGCCAACGGCCCTGGCGCGGCCTGCAGAGCGCCATCAATCTGGGCGAGCGCGTTGCCCATGTTCGGCAGGACGCGCAGCGGCTTCTCCTTCTTCTCCTTGTCGGTCGACGCGACCGAACTGAACCCGGTGAGATCGCGCAGTGGCCATGACACGTCCGAGTGGGCAGCGTAGGAGACTTCGACGGGGCCGACCTCGTCGTCATGGGGGTTGGCGGCCGTGGCAGGCAGCGAGCTCCCAATCAGGAGTGCCATCAAGAGGCCCGAGGAAGTCGGTACAAGCTTGGTCATATTGGGTCCTTCAGGGGTGACGCTTTGTTGCGAGGCGGCGTGGTGGAGGTGCGCGAGCGAGCATGACATCAACCGCCGGCCTGAGCAATCCCGAGTCTTGTCCAACGAGGTATGAGCCTGGGGCCGGGCGCGTGATTCCAGTGAGGAATGAGCCTGGAGGCGGTTCGAGGTTGGTGTTTATGCGGCTGAGTGGCAGCCCGCCTGCGGGGCGAGTCGATCATCGAACGGATG
>JANXTP010000232.1 GCA_025352345.1 Burkholderiales bacterium
TGACGGTGACCGACATCGACCTGGTACTCGGGCGACGTGGACAACTCGCGGATCAGCGGATGGGTATGGGCCAGCTTGACCAGGGTCGCCAGATCGTGGGCGCTGGACTGGTTCTGGCTCGACAGGCCGGTCGGCTCGACGTAGCGGGTGTCGGTCATGCCCAACGACTGCGCCTTCGCATTCATCGCGGCCACAAACGCTGACAAACCGCCGGGGTAGTTGCGGCCGAGGGCATGCGCAGCCCGGTTTTCCGAGGACATCAGCGCCAGATGCAACATTTCCTCGCGTGTCAACTGCGTGCCCACGGTCAACCGCGAGCGGCTGCCCTTTTCGGTGTCAACGTCGTCCTGGGTGACGGTCAGCACTTCATCCAGCGGCAGGGCAGCGTCGGTGACCACCACGGCCGTCATCAGCTTGGTGATCGATGCAATCGGCAGCACGGCCTGCGAGTTCTTGCTGAACAGGACTTCATCAGTGTCCTGGTCGACCACCAAGGCCACGCTCGATTTCAGTTCCAGCTTGTCGGGGGTCGACCGCAGGCCAGCCAATTCGCCCATCGAGGGTTGGGCGGGAATCACCTTCGCGGTCACATGGCGGACCGGGACCCGGGGAGATGTCGCAACAAGTCGCGCCGACACCCGGTGTGCTCGCGTTGCGCTGCGCACCTTAGCCCGAACGGCGACTTGACTCGTCTTGGCCGGCGTTCGTACCACCGGGGCCGGCGTTGTGTCATCTTCAGCCCGAACGGGCTGAGTGGTCATGACCACCAGAGTGACCGAGGCGAGCACCGCGAGCCAATAGCGGGAGAGTTTTGTCACAAGTGCCTCGATTCCGACCGTGGTCTAAAGTGTAGGCCACTTGAAAAAAACACGCAATATCAAAAAGTTACGTCGCTTTCCTCAAGTACCTTGTGCATTTGCGACCACCGCCGGCCCGAAATCAGCCTTGAGCAGCCACCCTCTCCGTCGTGCTGTGCAGCTTATTCAACGCCGACAGATACGCTTTCGCT
Source organism: Burkholderiales bacterium (assembly GCA_025352345.1). Classification (GTDB taxonomy): domain Bacteria; phylum Pseudomonadota; class Gammaproteobacteria; order Burkholderiales; family Burkholderiaceae_C; genus PBB1. The sequence goes on from JANXTP010000232.1 coordinate 1,010, forward strand.
GACGCAACGACGATGTCCGGGTCGGCACCCACGCCGTTGACCACCCTGCCTGCCAATTGCAGGCGCACCGTCACCTCGCCTTGCGATTCTGTGCTGCCCGAAGTGATGGCATTGACCGAATAGAGCAGCAATTCAGCGCCGGTTCCGAGCTTGGACTCGATCGCCTTCAGACTGGCGTCGACCGGGCCATTGCCGTCGCTCTCGGCGTGCAATTCGGTCGTTCCCGCAGCAAACGCGACGCGGGCGTGTGGCAGTTCGCCGGTTTCCGAGTGCTGTGACAGCGAGAGCAGGCGGTAATGCTCCTGTTCGGCGGTGACCGACTCGTCCATCACCAGAGCGGTGATGTCCTCGTCGAAGATCTCGCTCTTGCGATCGGCCAGTTCCTTGAACTTGGCGAACGCCGCGTTGACCTCGGTTTCCGACGCCAGCTCGATGCCGAGGTCGTGCAAGCGTTGCTTGAACGCATTGCGCCCGGACAGCTTGCCCAGCACGATCTTGTTGGCTGCCCAGCCGACGTCTTCGGCGCGCATGATTTCGTAGGTATCGCGGGCCTTCAGCACGCCGTCCTGGTGGATGCCGGAGGCATGTGCAAAGGCATTCGCACCGACCACCGCCTTGTTCGGCTGCACGACGAAGCCGGTGGTTTGCGAGACGAGCTTTGAAGCCGGCACGATCTGCGAGGCGTCGATCCCCACGTCGAGCCCGAAATGATCGCGGCGCGTGCGCACCGCCATCACAACCTCTTCCAACGCGCAGTTGCCGGCGCGCTCGCCCAGGCCGTTGATCGTGCATTCGATCTGCCGCGCACCGCCAATCTTCACGCCGGCCAACGAATTGGCCACCGCCATGCCGAGGTCGTTGTGGCAATGCACTGACCAGATCACCTTGTCAGCGTTCGGAATGCGGGTGCGCAAATCGAGGATGAAATTGCCGTACAGCTCGGGGATCGCGTAGCCGACGGTGTCGGGGATGTTGATCGTGGTGGCGCCTTCAGCGATGACGGCTTCGAGCACGCGACACAGGAAGTCCGGATCGGAACGGTAGCCGTCTTCTGGTGAGAACTCGACGTCACCAGACAGGTTGCGCGCAAAGCGCACCGACAGTTTCGCCTGCTCGAACACCTGATCGGGCGTCATGCGCAGCTTCTTTTCCATGTGCAACGCACTGGTCGCGAGGAACAGGTGGATGCGCGTGGAAGCGCCGCCCTTCAGCGCCTCAGCGGCGCGCGCGATGTCCTTGTCGTTGGCGCGGGCCAGCGAACACACGGTGCTGTCCTTGATCGCCTGGGCGATCGCCTTGACCGCTTCGAAGTCGCCGTTCGACGATGCTGCAAAGCCAGCTTCAATGACATCGACCTTGAGCCTCTCCAACTGCCGGGCGATGCGCAGCTTTTCGTCACGGGTCATCGAGGCGCCCGGCGATTGCTCGCCATCACGCAAGGTGGTGTCGAAAATGATGAGTTTGTCGGCCATGGTCTTGATCCTCAGATGACGTGAACAGATAAGTGAGTGCGGAAAACAAAACGGCCCGCTGCATGTGCAAGCGGGCCGGCGAGACGAAAACGATGAGACGTGAACGGTCAACGAGCCCTTACGGTCCCCAACAGTAGCGTCAACGACAGGTTCTCAAACGAATTCACCGACGGAATGTAGCACGCGGCTTTCAACGGTGCAGACCCTGCTCTTCGGGCTCGTCGGTCGAGGTCGCGATCACGCTAACCGGCCTGCCTTTCATCCGCCGCCAAATGTAAACACCATAGCCGGAACCGGCATACAGGCAGAACACCGCGAACAGCACGATCGGCGGGTGCAGGTTGATCAGAGCGATCGCGAGCGCCAGCGCTACGATGACGATGAACGGCACGGTACGCTTCAGGCTGACCTCCTTGAAGCTGTAGAACGGCAGGTTGGTGACCATCGTCAGGCCGGAAATCAGCGTCAGCGCCAGCGCCAGCCCGGCCAGCCAGCCCTGCATTTCGGATTGTTGATAGCCGGCGTCGTCCATCACCCAGATGAACCCCATCACCACCGCCGCGGCCGCCGGGCTGGGCAGCCCTTGGAAGTAGCGCTTGTCGACAACAGTGAGGTTGGTGTTGAAACGGGCCAGCCGCAGTGCGGCACACGAGCAGTAGACAAAGGCTGCGACCCACCCCGCCTTGCCCATGCCCTTCAAGGCCCATTCGTAGACGATCAAGGCAGGCGCTGCGCCAAAGGACACCATGTCGGACAGACTGTCCATCTGCTCGCCGAAGGTGCTCTGCGTGTTGGTCATCCGCGCGACGCGGCCATCCAGGCTGTCCAGCACCATCGCACAGAAGACGCCGATCGCGGCCTGCTCGAAGCGGCCGTTCATGGCCATCACGATGGCGTAGAACCCACCGAACAAGGCCGCCAGCGTGACCAGATTGGGCAACACGTAGACACCCTTGCGGCGCGGGCGCAGTGGGCCGTCATCGTTCTCGGGATCGGCCGGATGGTCGTCTGTGCCACTCATGGTCATGCGAAGCAGGATACCGCAGGAGATGTGAAAAAGCCGCAAGGTGACCCTCGCGGCTCGCGAATGGACAGGGCCGCTTGGGCCCCGCGCACGGCACTCAGTTCTTGGACTGATCGACCAGGCGGTTCTTCTTGATCCACGGCATCATCGCGCGCAGTTGCTCGCCGACGACTTCAATCTGATGCTCGGCCATCAGCCGACGACGCGACAGCAGCGTCGGTGCGCCGGCGCGGTTTTCGATGATGAAGCTTTTCGCATACTCACCGGTCTGGATGTCGGTCAGGATCTGCTTCATCGCCTTCTTCGACTCAGCGGTGACGACACGTGGGCCCGACACGTACTCGCCGTACTCGGCGTTGTTCGAGATCGAGTAATTCATGTTCGCGATGCCGCCTTCATAGATCAGGTCGACGATCAGCTTGAGCTCGTGCAGGCACTCGAAGTAGGCCATCTCGGGCGCGTAACCGGCTTCGGTCAGCGTTTCGAACCCGGCCTTGATCAACTCGACCGCGCCACCGCACAGCACCGCTTGCTCGCCGAACAGGTCGGTCTCGGTTTCTTCGCGGAAGTTGGTCTCGATCACGCCAGCCTTGCCGCCGCCGTTGGCCGCTGCGTAGCTCAGCGCCAGATCGCGCGCCTTGCCGCTCTTGTCGGCGTGCACCGCGATCAGGTGCGGCACGCCGCCGCCTTGCGTGTAGGTCGCGCGCACGGTGTGGCCCGGCGCCTTCGGCGCAACCATCCACACGTCGAGGTCAGCACGCGGAATCACCTGGCCGTAGTGCACATTGAAGCCGTGCGCGAAGGCCAGCGAAGCACCTTGCTTGATGTTCGGTTCGACATCGTTCTTGTAGACCGCAGCGATCTGCTCGTCGGGCAGCAACATCATCACGATGTCGGCCGACTTCACTGCATCAGCGACGTCAGCGACCTTCAGGCCGGCCTTCTCGACCTTCGTCCACGAGGGTCCGCCCTTGCGCACACCGACGGTGACCTTGACGCCGCTGTCGTTCAGGTTCTGCGCGTGTGCGTGACCTTGCGAGCCATAGCCGATGATGGTGACGTTCTTGCCCTTGACGAGGCTGAGGTCGGCGTCTTTGTCGTAATAAACCTTCATGGTGTTCTCCTGATGTCAAACGTAGGGTGATCGGGAATGGATGCGGGGTCAAACGCGCAGGATGCGCTCTCCGCGCCCGATCCCGCTGGTACCGGTGCGCACGGTCTCAAGAATCGCGGCGCGGTCGATGGCCTCGATGAAGGCATCGAGCTTCGGCGAGTCGCCGGTCAGCTCGATGGTGTAGCTCTTTTCGGTCACATCGATGATGCGGCCGCGAAAGATGTCGGCCATGCGCATCATCTCGTCGCGCTCCTTGCCTACCGCACGCACCTTGATCAGCATCAGCTCGCGCTCGGTGTAGGCGCCTTCACTCAGATCGACGACCTTGACCACCTCGATCAGGCGGTTCAGGTGTTTGGTGATCTGCTCGATCACGTCACTGGACCCAGTGGTGACGATGGTCATGCGCGACAGCGATGGGTCTTCAGTGGGCGCCACAGTCAGGCTTTCGATGTTGTAGGCGCGGGCCGAGAACAGCCCGACCACGCGCGACAGCGCGCCGGCTTCGTTTTCCAGCAACAAGGCGATGATGTGTTTCATGTGCAGTGTCGGCCCACGGTCAGGAAGAAGGCGGCGGTAACCGCCGACACCTTCGGTGCGGCCTGAAAAAGTGGAGGGGTCCGATTCGGTACGAGGTCGTTGATGGTCTCAATGTGAGGGCAGCGGTTCGCCGGTGTGTCGCCCCGCGCGGTAACGCGGGGGTGGCACCGGTGTTCAGCGCCTCACAGGTCTTCGGAGCCGAGCAACATCTCAGTGATGCCCTTGCCGGCCTTGACCATGGGCCAGACGTTTTCTTCCTGATCGGTACGGATGTCGAGGAACACCGTCCGATCCTTCAACCGGATGGCTTCGCGCAGCGCACCTTCCACATCGGAGGGCTTCTCGACCTTCAGCCCCACATGACCGTAGGCCTCGGCCAGCTTGACGAAATCGGGCAAGGCATCCATGTAACTATGTGAATAGCGGCCACCGTAATCGAGCTGCTGCCACTGGCGCACCATGCCCAGGTAGCGGTTGTTCAGCGAGATCACTTTCACCGCGGTGTTGTATTGCAGGCAGGTCGACAGCTCCTGGATGCACATCTGGATCGAGCCCTCGCCGGTGACGCAGAACACGTCAGCATCAGGCTTCGCGAGCTTGATGCCCATCGCATACGGGAGGCCCACACCCATCGTGCCCAGCCCGCCCGAGTTGATCCAGCGGCGTGGCTCTTCGAAGCGGTAGTACTGAGCGGCCCACATCTGATGCTGCCCGACGTCCGAAGTGATGTACGCGTCGGAGTTCTTGGTCAACTCCCACAGTTTTTCGATCACGTACTGCGGCTTGATGACGACATCGCTGTGCGTGTATTTCAGGCACTCGCGACCGCGCCAGTCAGCAATTTGCGACCACCATGCACCGAGCGCGTTGGCGTCCGGACGGGCCTGCGCGTCCTTGATCTGCGCGATCAGTTCCTGCAGCACTTCCTTCACGTCGCCGACGATCGGGATGTCGACCTTGACGCGCTTGGAGATCGACGATGGGTCGATGTCGATGTGAATGATCTTGCGTTGGACCGACGCAAAGTGCGCCGGATTGCCGATCACGCGGTCATCGAAGCGGGCTCCGACGGCCAGCAGGACGTCGCAGTTCTGCATCGTCATGTTGGCTTCGTAAGTGCCGTGCATGCCCAGCATGCCGAGGAACTTCGGATCGCTTGAGGGGTAGGCCCCCAGACCCATCAGCGTGTTGGTGCATGGGAATCCCAGCAGATTGACCAGTTCACGCAGTTCGGCCGACGCGTTGCCGAGGATCACCCCGCCGCCGCTGTAAATGTAGGGGCGCTTCGAGGCCAGCAGCAATTGCACCGCCTTGCGAATCTGTCCAGCGTGCCCCTTGCGCACCGGGCTGTACGAGCGCATTTCCAGCGTCGCAGGGTATGAGAACGGTGCGGTGTTCACCGACACGTCCTTCGGAATATCGACCACGACCGGGCCGGGCCGGCCCGTGCGGGCGATGTGGAAAGCTTTCTTAAGCGTCAGCGCCAGATCCCGCACGTCCTTCACCAGGAAGTTGTGCTTGACGATTGGGCGCGTGATGCCCACCGTGTCGCATTCCTGAAAGGCATCGAGGCCGATTGCTGGCGTCGGTACCTGCCCGGTGAGGATCACCATCGGAATGCTGTCCATGTAGGCAGTGGCGATGCCAGTGATCGCATTCGTCACACCCGGGCCGGAGGTGACCAGCGCCACGCCGACTTCGCCGGTCGCCCGGGCATAGCCGTCGGCCGCATGCACCGCCGCCTGTTCGTGCCGCACCAGCACATGTTCGATGGTGTTCTGCTTGTAAAGCGCGTCGTAGATGTAGAGAACGGCGCCACCCGGGTAGCCCCACAGGAACTGGACGTTCTCAGCCTGCAGGCAACGAACCAGGATTTCGGCGCCGTTGGGCTCGGGGGGAGGGGTGGCTGCGGCGAGGGCATTCGCAGCGGAGGGCGCCAATGCGGCGCGCTTGACTTCAGCGTCTGACATGTCCATATCGAACCTTTGTGAATTTCTCTAACGAAAAACCATCGGTGCGCCTCTCCTCACTCTTGTGAAGCGGGTGTGGCGCCTGGTGAATCACCTTCAGGATGCCTCAGATCGAGAACATCAGCGGCGATCCATCTGTTGTGCAACCGATGATTATGACACCCTCATCGTTCGCCCGCGCCTGACGCCACAGCCCAAGGTGGTGCGATGAGATACTCCGCATCCGTCTGACCCGCCCCGTGATGAGGCGCACTCGCCTTGGCTTCCGAACAAGAACTGTCTGCTTTTCTCAAGAGCGTCGAGAAGCGCGCCTTCAAGCGAGCGGTGTTTGCCGTGCGCGACGAGGATGCTGCGCTGGACGTGGTGCAGGACGCCATGATCAAGCTGGCCGAGAACTATGCTGACCGACCAGCCGCCGAATGGCCACCGTTGTTCCAGCGCATCCTGTCGAACGCCACGATGGACTGGTTCCGGCGGCAGAAGGTGCGGGGTGCACTTTTCCGCAATTTTTCGGACTTCGAGCCCGCCGGCGGCGACGAGGACTTTGATATCTTGGAGGTGCTGGAAGCGTTTGCAGGCGAGGCTTCCGCCGAAAGTGCCTCGGACGTGGTCTCACGCGGCCAGGTTTTTGCTTTGATCGAGACTCAGATCGGCGACTTGCCAGCCCGTCAACGAGAAGCGTTTCTGCTGCGTTACTGGGAAGAGTTCGATGTCTCAGAGACCGCATTGGCGATGGGCTGTTCCGAGGGAAGCGTCAAAACGCATTGTTCCCGGGCGGTGCACGCGCTGGCGAAAGCCCTCAAGGCGAAAGGAATTACCCCGTGAATGCCGTTGAACACTCTGCCGACCACCGGGTTGCCACCTTGGAAGCCCGCTTCGGGATGCGCGTGTCGGCGCGCCTGAGCGAAGGTACCGAGCGATTGCCGCACGACGTCACCGAGCGCCTGCGCCACGCCCGGCAAGTGGCGCTGTCGCACCGCCAGGCGGCGTCGCCGGTGCAGGTCAATGCAGCAGCAACAGGGCTTTCGTCGGCGGCCACGTTGTCGTTCGGTGGGGGCGGCAAGGGCAAATCATGGTGGCCCTCGCTGACGGCGCTGGTTCCGCTTGCAGCCTTGTTGCTCGGGCTGGGTCTGATCGAGCATTTCCATGTGCAAGACCAGATCGCCGCGGCTGCCGAGGTCGATGCGGCCTTGTTGTCGGATGATCTGCCACCGGCAGCCTACAGCGACCCGGGATTTGTCGAGTTTCTGAAAACGTCACGCGAGTGACCGATGTCAGCATGCCGCGCGTCATCGAACCGCTGAGCAAACGCCCGGTCATCGATTGGCTGCATGCGCTTGTTTCGGTCTTCGTGATCACCGCGAGCTGCCTGATCGGGCCGACGCTGGCACTGGCGGCGGGTACAGCGGCGCATAGCCAGGCCGTGCCGAATGGATTCCCGGCTGCTGCCAAAGTTGAGAAATCACCCACCTGGGACAGCCTTTCCCCTGGCCAACGCGCGGCCCTGCAACCGCTTCAGCACGAGTGGCGAACCATCGGTTCAGACCACAAGCAGAAATGGCTGGAAGTCGTCGCTCAGTTCCCGATCAAATCGGCCGACGAGCGTCAGCGCATCCAGGCGCGCATGACCGAATGGGCTTCGCTGACGCCGGAGCAACGGGGCGCCGCCCGCCTGCAGTACAAGCAGGCGCAGCAGTTGGCTCCGTCGAATCGGCAGGCTCGCTGGGAGGCGTATCAGGCCCTTCCCGAGGCTGAAAAGCAGGAGCTGGCCGCCCGTGCGGCGCCAGTCTCCACCATCGGCATCTCGTCGAAGCGTCGCGCCCAGGCGGCAGACAGGGCTGATGCGGATTCCCGCAACGTTCAAACCAAATCCAACGAGGTGGTTCCGCCGGACGTTCACCGGCAGGCTCGCTCGGTGGCGCCCACGCTGGTTCAAGCCCCAACCGGCGCCACAACCACACTGATTTCCAAACGCCCCACGCCACCCGCGCACCAGCAGGCGGGTTTGCCTAAAATCGCTGCCTCGCCGAATTTCGTCAACCCCTCGACCTTGCTGCCGAAACGCGGCCCACAAGGCGCGGCGGTGGTCGCGGCCAGCGCTTCGGCGCCTGTGGCGGTGCGTCCTTGACCCGGGCATGTCGACCAGCCTGCTGAATCCCCTCCCCTCGACGGTGTTGCCAGCGCCCGGCCTGAGGCGACGCATGGCCTGCTTCGCCTACGAAGGGATGATCCTGTTCGGCATCGGGCTGATTCCCGGTGCCGTCGGCGCTTTGTTCGTCGCGTTGACGGGCCAGACCCATCCGCTGCAAAGCGAGACTGCCCTGCGCCTTTTCGCGTTCCTGGTCTACGGCGTCTACTTCATGTATTTCTGGTCACGGCGCGGGCAAACGCTGCCGATGCAGACGTGGCACATCCGCGTGGTCACGAACACAGGCGACAAGCTGAGCCAGCCGCGCGCCCTCGTCCGCTACGTGGTCAGTTGCCTCTGGTTCGCGCCGGCGGCGCTGGTCGCGGCGTTGAACCACTGGACGCGCTGGGACGCGCTGGCGGCCATCGCGGTCGGCGTGGTCGGCTACGCGTTGCTCGCGTTACTGCACCCGCAGCACCAGTTCTGGCACGACGCGATCTGCGGCACGCAACTCGTCGATGCCAAACCCGAGCCCAGGCGCAAGCCCTGATCTGCTCCAGCCTGAACCAAGTCACGGCCTGTGCCGACAGGCACAATCGCCGCGGATGACGACCAACCTCTACAAAGGCCGCACTGGCCTCGACCGTGTGGTGCGCGCCACCGGCTATTCGATCGAAGGGCTGAAAGCGGCCTACCGCGGCGAAAGCGCTTTCCGACAGGAGTTCTGGCTCGCGGTGCTGATGCTGCCGACCGCATTCTGGCTCGGTGGAACCTGGGTCGAAGTCGCCCTGCTGGCCGGATCGGTGATCCTGGTGCTGATCGTCGAGCTGCTCAATTCGGGGATCGAAGCGGCGATCGATCGCGTGTCATTCGAGCTGCACGAGTTGTCCAAGCGAGCGAAGGACCTCGGCAGTGCCGCCGTCTTTTTGTCCTTGCTGCTGTGCGGCAGTGTCTGGCTGGCCGCACTTTGTCATCGTTTTCTCGCCTGATCGGCCGCGGCGGCGGCCACCGGCGCGTCAGATGGCAGCTTCGCCCGTTTCGCCGGTGCGGATGCGCACCACCTGATCGATCGAAGTGACGAAGATCTTGCCGTCGCCGATCTTGCCGGTCTTCGCGGCCTTGACGATGGCCTCGATGCAGCGCTCGAGGTCAGCGGTCTTGACCATCACCTCGACCTTCACTTTCGGCAGGAAGTCGACGACGTACTCGGCACCGCGGTACAGCTCCGTGTGCCCCTTCTGACGCCCGAAACCCTTGACTTCGGTCACCGTCAGGCCGGTCACGCCGACCTCGGCCAGCGCTTCGCGGACTTCTTCGAGCTTGAACGGTTTGAGGATGGCGGTGATCTGCTTCATACGGGCCTTGGCGTTGGGTTAACTGAAGTTTAAGCGCTGATCAAGCGTGGAATTTCGAGGTGATCGGATAGCGCCAATCGCGGCCGAACGCGCGATGGGTGATGCGGATGCCGACCGGCGCTTGGCGGCGCTTGTATTCGTTGACCTTGATCAGCCGCGTCACGCGCTCGACGTCGGCACGGTCGAAGCCAGCCGCCACGATGTCTTCGATGCTCTGGTCGTCTTCCATGTAGCGCTCGACCACTTCATCGAGTACCGCGTACGAGGGCAGGCTGTCCTGGTCTTTCTGGTCCGGTCGCAACTCGGCAGACGGTGCGCGCGTCAGGATGCGCGTCGGGATCACCTCGCCGCGGCCGCTGTTGAGCTGTTCGTTCTTCCAGGCGCAGAGGCGGTAGACCAGCGTCTTCGCCACGTCCTTGATCACCGCGAAGCCGCCGGCCATGTCGCCATACAGCGTGCAGTAGCCGGTCGCCATCTCGCTCTTGTTGCCGGTGGTCAGCACGATCGCGCCGAACTTGTTCGACAACGCCATCAGCAGCGTGCCGCGGATGCGCGCCTGGTTGTTTTCTTCGGTGGTGTCTTCCGGCCGGCCGGCGAACTCGGTGGCCAGGCTCTGCTTGAACGAGGCGAACATCGGTGCGATCGAGATCTCGTCATAACGCACACCGAGGCGCTCAGCCATGTCGCGCGCATCGATCCACGAGATGTCGGCGGTGTAAGGCGACGGCATCATCACCGCGCGTACCTTGTCCGCGCCCAGCGCATCGACCGCAATCGCCAGCACCAACGCCGAATCGACGCCGCCGCTCAGCCCGATCAGTGCACCCGAGAAACCGTTCTTGCCGATGTAGTCACGCACGCCAATGACCAGCGCCGCCCAGGCCTGGGCCTCGATGCAGGGCACCGGGGTGATGTCACCGACCACCGCACTGGCCGAGACCTCGAGCATCAGCAGCGACTCTTCGAACATCGGAGCACGCGCCTCTACACGGCCTGACGCATCGAGGGCGAACGACGCGCCGTCGAACACCACCTCGTCCTGCCCACCGGTCAGGTGCGCATACAGCAGTGGCAGGCCGACATCGCGCGCGCGCTCGCCCATGCGTGCCTCACGTTCTTCGACCTTGCCCAGGTGATACGGCGAGGCATTCAGAACGCACAGCACCTGCGCGCCAGCCGCCTTGGCGCTGCGGGCCGGTTCGTCGAACCAGGCGTCCTCGCAGATCGCCAGACCGAAGCGCAGGCCATCCACCTCGAACACCACGGGCCCCAGCCCTGCGTCGCGGCCCGAGGCGAAATAGCGACGTTCGTCGAAGACCTGGTAGTTCGGCAGTTCACGCTTGCAGTAGGTCGCGATCACTCGGCCTTCGCTCAGCACCGAGGCGGCGTTGTGGCGGCGCGGCACTGCGTGCGATTTGGTGCGGACATCGGCCTGGTCGGCAAACTGGTGCGGGTGACCGACGACCAGGTGCAGGCCCGGTAAATCTGCCAGCGCGCTCGCGCAATCGGCGAGCGCGTCACGGCAGGCCTGCATGAAGGCCGGGCGCAGCAGCAAGTCCTCCGGCGGATAACCACACAGACTCAACTCCGGCGTCACCACCAGCCGCGCGCCCTGAGAATGCGCACGTCGTGCGAATTCGACGATCTTCGCGGCATTGCCGGCCATGTCACCGACCGTCGCGTTGATCTGCACCAGCGCGACGTTGACCACAGGAAGGGAGCTCATGTTGAAGGCGGAAGCACAGGGCATGAATCAGAAGGCACAGCAGCGTTGAAGAATACTGTCATTCGGGTCCATGACCACCCCGCCGGCATCGCGGCCGCCGACTGGAACGCGCTGCTGGCCGATCAACCCAGCGCGACGCCGTTCATGCGCCATGAGTACCTGCTGGCGATGCACGAGTCTGGCAGCGCCACCGCCAAGACCGGCTGGCAGCCGCAGTTCCTGTCGGTGCACGAGGACGACACGATGGTGGCTGCCTGTCCGCTGTACATGAAGAGCCATTCCTACGGCGAGTATGTGTTCGACTGGGCCTGGGCCGACGCCTACCGCCGCCACGGCCTGGACTATTACCCGAAGCTGCTCGATGCGGTGCCGTTCACGCCGGTACCGGGGCCGCGCCTTCTCGCGCGCGATGCCGCATCACGCGTCGCGCTGCTCAAAGGCATGCAAAAGCTGGTGACGCAGGCCGACCTGTCGTCGGCGCACCTGCTGTTCCTCGACGAGGCCGATTGCGCCGCGGCACGCGAAGCCGGCTGGATGCTGCGCAGCACGGTGCAGTTCCACTGGACCAACCGCGTGCCGCAGCCTTATGCCGACTTCGCCGATTTCCTGGGCAGCCTGCAGCGCGAGAAGCGCAAGAAGATCCAGCAGGAACGCCGCCGCGTCGTTGACGCAGGGGTCAGCTTCGACACCCTGCAAGGTGCGGACATCACCGAGGCCGACTGGGATTTCTTCTACCGCTGCTACACGCTGACCTACCAGATGCACCGCTCGACGCCCTATCTGACGCGGGACTTCTTCGCGCGGATGGCACACACGATGCCCGAGCACTGGCTGCTGTTCATCGCACGCCGCGAGGGCGAGCCCATCGCCGCTTCATTGATCTGCATTGACGCAGCCAAACGGAGCGCCTTCGGCCGCTATTGGGGCGCTACGGAAGCCGTCAGCTGCCTGCACTTCGACGCTTGCTATTACCAACCCCTCGCCTGGTGCATCGCGCAGGGCTACCGGCGCTTCGAGGGCGGCGCTCAGGGCGAGCACAAGATGGCCCGCGGCCTGCTGCCGGTGCAGACGCAATCAGCGCACTGGCTCGCGCATCCGCAGTTCGCAGAAGCGGTGGCGAACTTCCTGCAGCAAGAAGGCGCAGGCGTCGCTCAGTACGTCGATGAACTGAACGAGCGCCTGCCGTTCAAGGTTTCGTCTTGAAGTCGCCTGCGAAGCCGTAGATAAAACGCTCCGGCGACAAGTACTTGCGCAGTGCGGCGTTGACCTGCTCCAGCGTCAGCGCCTCCAACTGCGCATCGACCTGCGCCGAACGCGCGAAGGTGCGACCGATGTACAGGTTGTTGGCGATGCCGGCGACCACGGCCGCATCTCGGGCCCGCGTCAGCCGACGGTAGTTCAGCATGCCGCGCTGGCCTTCGGCCAGCTCCTTCGCAGTGAAGCCGTCCTTCAATGCCTTCGCCAGTTCCTCGCGGAACGCCGCCTCGACCTTGGGCTGGTTCTGCGGCGCGAAAATCGCCGTGGCTGCCCATTCGGAGTGCGGCTCGGTGTCATTCCATTCGATCGAGCTGCGCACGTCGTACGACAGGCCCTCGGCCTCACGGATGCGCCGCCACAGCCTCGAATTGCCACCCGAGCCGAGCAAATAGTTCGCCATCGACAGCGCGGCGTAATCGGCGTCGTTGTCAGACAGCGGCACCGGGAATTCGACGCGCATCGTCGCGTTCTGCTTGTCCGGCGTCACCAGCAGCAAACGCGCCGGCGGGACCGAGATCAACGGTTGCGGCACGCGGGTGTAGGGCGCGCCGACCTGCCAGTCGCCGAAGGCGGCCTGCAGCGCCTGACGCACCGCCGCCGCATCGAAGTCGCCAACAGCCGAGAACTCGCCAGCCCTCGCGCCGTAGAAGGTCTGGTGGTGCCCTCGCACCTGCTCCAGCGTCACGCTGCTGAGGTCTTGCACGATCTCGTCGAAAGTGCGTGCATAGCGCAGGTCGCCACGCGGGTACGGATTGCCCAGCCGGGCCAGCGTGTTGCCGACCACCGACTCGGGCTCCTTGCGGTCCTGCTCGATGCTTGCCAGCGCTTGCCGCCGCACCTCGTCCAGTGCGGCGGCCGGGAACACCGGGTGGCGCAGCAGATCAGCGACCAGCGCGATCGCGTCAGCCAAGTTTTCGCGCCGCGAGCTCAGGTTCACAGTCACCCCCGTGGCGCCCCCACTGATGCTCATCTCGGTGTGCAGCGCGTCCAGCCGGTCCTGGATCTGCTGGCGCGACATCGTCGTCGTGCCCTTGTCGAGCAGCGCGGCGACCATGTCGGCCGCTTCGCTCTGACCGAACAGCGATTTCTCGTCGCCGAAATGCAGCGACAGCATCGCCTGCACCGCGTTGCCACGGCTGCCCTTGGGCAACAGGCCGACGCGCAGGCCACCGATGTCGAAGCGCTGCGTGCGTCGATCGATGTTGGCCGGCGTCGCCTCGAACGACTCCACCGCAGCGGCCGCGCCTTGCGGCTTGAAGGTCTTCAGCTGCGCGATGACATCGACCTTGGCCGGCACCGGCGCGCGCTGCGGTTGGTCGGTCGGCAGGTAGGTGCCCAGAGTGCGGTTGGAGGGCAGCAGGCGCTGTTCGGCGACGCGCTGAACGTCGGCCAGCGTCGTGTCACGCACATGGTCGCGGTTCAGGAAGAACAGCCGCCAGTCGCCCATCGCCACGCTTTCGCTGAGCGCGATGCCCACCGTTTCCGGGTTGGTGAAGGCCTGGTCCCAGCCTTTCAGCCATTTGACTTTTGCACGGTCCAGCTCTTCTTGAGTGATCGGCTCCTTGGACACCGATTCGACCGTCGCCAGCAATTCCTTGCGCGCCACATCCACATCCTGCTGCGGCCCGAGCTGAGCGCCGAACAGCGCGAAGCCCGGTTCGGCCAGTCCCTGCGCGAACGCATAGGTGGTGGCGGCCAGGCCTTTTTCGGTCAGCCGCTTGTGCAGCCGACCGCCGGGCGCGTCGCCCATGATGGAGCCCAGCAGATCGACCGCGGCGAAGTCAGGGTGCGCCCCAGCCGGCACGTGATAGGCCGCATAGAGCACCGGCACGCCGCCAGTGCGACGCAAGGTGATGCTGCGCTCGCCGTCCTGCACCGGATCCAGCGTGTACTGCACAGGCAGCGCACGGGTCGGCTTCTTGATCACGCCGAAGGACTGCGCGATCCACGACAGCGTCTGCGTAGGCGGGAACTTGCCCGAGACGATCAGCGTCGCGTTGTCCGGCTGGTAGTACAAGCGATAGAAGGCCTGCAGGCGTGGGATGTCGACGTTCTCGACGTCGCTGCGCGCGCCGATCGTGTCCTTGCCGTAGTTGTGCCACTGGTACATGGCCGACAGCGTCTTCGAAAACAGGATGCGGTCGGGGCTGTTCTCGCCCGATTCCATCTCGTTGCGCACCACCGTCATCTCGGTGTCCAGCGACTTGCGCGCGATGTAGCTGTTGACCATCGCATCGGCCTGCCAGCCCAGGTACCAGCGCAGGTTGTCGTCGTTGGCCGAGAAGCTGGCGGTGTAGTTGGTGCGGTCGAACCAGGTGCTGCCGTTGGCCGCCAGACCGCGCTTGGTGAAGTCGGGCCAGACGTTCGGGTGCTTGGGCGATCCCTTGAACAGCAGGTGCTCCAGCAGGTGCGCCATGCCGGTCTCGCCGTAGTTTTCCTGCCGCGAGCCCACGTGGTAGGTCAGGTTGACGGTAGTGGTGGGCTTCGAGCTGTCCGGGATCAGCAGCACCTGCAGGCCGTTGGCCAGCCGGTACTCGTCGATGCCCTCGACCGACTGCACCCGGGTCACACCCGACGGCAGGCTTTGCGCCTGGGCCGATGGTGCGACGAGCGGCAGCACGGCCACCCACAAGGACAGGACAAGGGGAAACGCGCGCAGGAATGGATTCACGGAAAGTGCTCTGCAAGCCAAGTGGGCAGGCAGTGTAGAGCGCGAACCTGCGCGGTCGGTTCCGCGGGATTTCCAGCGGAGGCGACAGAAAAGCGAACAAAAAACAGCGCCGGGCGGGCGCTGCTTTGGGTGTCCGCCGTGGGTATCAGCCGGCCAGCGACTTCTTGTAATTGAGCATGCCCGAGCTGATTTCCTCGTGCGCGGCCTGCGGTCCCGACCAGCCCTTCACCTTGACCCACTTGTTCGGCTCCAGGTCCTTGTAGTGCTCGAAGAAGTGCTGGATCGTGCGCAATTGCAGCTCGTGCAGGTCTTCGGGCTTCTGCCAGCTGGCGTAGATCGGTAGCAGCTTGTCGATCGGCACCGCGAGCAGCTTGGCATCCATGCCCGCCTCGTCTTCCATGTTCAGCATGCCGATCGCGCGGCAGGTGACCACCGAGCCGGCCAGCAGCGGAAACGGTGTGATCACCAGCACGTCGACCGGGTCGCCGTCGCCAGAGATGGTCTGCGGCACATAGCCGTAGTTGCAGGGATAGTGCATCGCTGTGCTCATGAAGCGGTCGACGAACAGCGCACCGCTTTCCTTGTCGACCTCGTATTTCACCGGGTCGGCATTCATCGGGATTTCGATGATCACGTTGAACTGTTCCGGGGCCTTCTTGCCAGGGGTGACTTTGTCGAAGCTCATGAGCGACTCGGGTTGAAAAGAATAGGACGAAGTTTACCGACGCGACTTTCCCGTCGCTGAAGAGACAAGGGCTGGGAAGTTCTGATCGGAGCGGTCAAGTGAACCCGGTGGCACGCCGATATCAGGGTCAACGCATTTCGCGCATCATCCGATTTATTTCCGTTAGGCAGGCAGATTCGATCCATGGCCCCCGACGACACCGCCCTCTCCTTCCGCGTGCTGCTGTACCGCTACCTGTTCTTCGGGTGGCTGTTCCGCGACGTGAGCCACGGCAATATGTTCGAGCGCTCGGCTGCCTGGCGGCACAACCTCGACAAGTCCCACTGGCTGCCGACCTACCTGCGTCGCTGGGTCGCGCTCGGCATCGTCTCGTTTGCCCTGGGCCTGCTGTTCGAACATGGCCTGAGCGCCCAGGCCGTATCGGCCTTCTTCTATGTGCCGAGCGTGCTCAGCGTCGTGGTCAACACCGTGATCGGCGTACTGATCGCCGGCTTCAAGCTGCTGCCTGCACCGTTCTGAGCCTCAGCAGACCGCTGCATCGCGGCCGGTAACAGTGCAAGGCGACAATCCCGGCGTCCAATCCAGACGCTGCGGGTGACGCACAAGCGACGCTTCTTGCTCCCGCGCGACGCCAACAATGAGCCAGCGCACGAGTGAAAAGGTCACCCACGTTATCGACAGAAAACGAGCCCGCGGGATTCGACAGCGCCGCCGTGGCGCCCGCCCACACCCCCATGATGCAGCAGTGGCTGCGCATCAAGGCGGACCATCCGGACACGCTGGTGTTCTACCGGATGGGTGACTTCTACGAGCTGTTCTTCGACGATGCGCGACGTGCGAACCGGCTGCTCGACATCACTTTGACCACCCGCGGCCAGAGCGGCGGCGAGCCAGTGGTGATGGCCGGCGTGCCGGTGCATTCGGTCGAGACCTACCTGGCGAAGCTGATCAAGCTGGGCGAGCCGGTGGCGATCTGCGAGCAGGTCGGCGACGTGGCCGCCGCCAAGGGGCCGGTCGAGCGCAAGGTGGTGCGCGTCGTCACGCCGGGCACGCTGATCGACACCGAGTTGATGCCGGACAAGGCCGATGCGCTGCTGCTGGCCTTGTCACAGCACACCCATCGTGGGCAGACGACGCACGGCCTGGCCTGGCTCGGTCTGAGCAGCGGCGAACTCGGGCTGACCGAATGCGCTGACCACGAACTGCCCGGCTGGCTGGCGCGGCTGAACGCGGCCGAGGTGCTGGTCGAACGCGAGCAGGCCCCCCCGGCGCTGTCGGCCACGCGGGCCGCAGTGACGCATCGGCCCGACTGGCAGTTCGATGCCGCACTCGGCGCACGCAAGCTGTGCGAGCAACTTAGGGTCACCAGCCTCGCAGGCTTCAACGCGGGCGAGCTGACGGTGGCGCACGCCGCCGCATCCGCCTTGTTGAGCTACGCCGAACACACGCAAGGCCAGGCGCTGGCGCATGTGCGCAGCCTGCAGGTCGAGCGCGCCAGCGAGATGATCGATCTGCCGCCCACCACCCACCGCAACCTGGAGCTGACGCAGACGCTGCGCGGTGAGGAGGCGCCCACGCTGCTGTCGCTGATCGACACCTGCCGCACCGGCATGGGCAGCCGGGCGCTGCGCGGTTGGACGCTTCGGCCGTTGCGCGAGCGCAGCGTGGCCACCCAGCGCCACGAGGCGATCGAGGCACTGATGGACCATGGCGACGACACCTTGCGACAGGCATTGCGATCGGTCTGCGACGTCGAGCGCATCACGGCACGCATCGCACTGCGCCAGGTGCGACCGCGCGAGCTGACAGGCTTGCGCACGACGCTGCGCGCGCTGCCCGGCCTGCGCGGTGCGTTACCGGTGGGCGCCTGCGGGCTGCTCGACATGGCGCTGGAGGCGTTGAGCCCCGACACCTGCATTGAATCGCTGCTGACGACCACGCTGGCCGAAGAACCGGCGGTGCTGCTGCGCGACGGCGGTGTGATTGCGATCGGCTGCGATGCCACGCTCGACGAGCTGCGCGGCATTGCACAAAACTGCGATGCCTTCCTGCTCGATCTCGAAGCGCGCGAACGCGCGCGCACCGGCATCGCCAACCTGCGGGTGCAGTTCAACCGGGTGCACGGCTTCTACATCGAGGTCACCCAGGGTCAGGTCGACAAGGTGCCCGCTGACTACCAGCGCCGCCAGACGTTGAAGAACGCCGAGCGCTACATCACGCCCGAGCTGAAGGCCTTCGAAGACAAGGCGCTGTCGGCGCAGGAGCGTTCGCTGACGCGTGAAAAATTCCTTTACGAGCAGCTGGTCCAGACCCTGCAAGCCCATGTGGCTTCACTGTCCGATCTGGCCCGCGCGCTGGCCACGCTCGATGCGCTGGCGGCACTGGCCGAGCGGGCTGCGACGCTTAACTGGTGCCGGCCGCAGTTTGTGCGCGAGCCCTGTATCGACATCCAGGGCGGCCGCCATCCAGTCGTTGAAGCACGCTTGCAGGAAACCGGCGCCGGCAACTTCATGGCAAACGACTGCCGGCTCGACGCCACCCGCAAGATGCTGATCATCACCGGGCCCAACATGGGCGGCAAGAGTACCTACATGCGACAGGTCGCGCTGATCTCTCTGCTGGCTTCCATGGGGTCTTTCGTGCCGGCCACCGCCTGCCGGCTCGGGCCGATGGACGCGATCCACACCCGCATCGGCGCGGCCGATGATCTGGCCAATGCGCAATCGACCTTCATGGTCGAGATGACCGAGGCCGCCGCCATCCTCCACGGCGCCACCGCGCAATCACTGGTGCTGATGGACGAGATCGGCCGCGGCACCTCGACCTTCGACGGCCTGGCACTGGCCGGCGCCATTGCCAGCCATCTGCATGAGCGCAACAACGCGTTCACGCTGTTCGCGACGCACTACTTCGAACTGACGGCGTTCCCCGCGAAGCACGAGCGCGCGATCAACGTGCATGTATCGGCGGTCGAAAAACACACCAGCAGCCACAGCAAAGCCAGCGACGACATCGTCTTCCTGCACGACATCCAGCCCGGTCCGGCCAGCCGCAGCTACGGCGTGCATGTCGCCAGGCTGGCCGGCATGCCGGCCTCGCTGGTGCGCCAGGCACGCGCCGCGCTGGAAGCGCTCGAATCCCAGCAAAAATCGGGACAGGCGCAGATCGACCTGTTCGCCGCACCGGCGCCTGTGGCGGCACGGGAACCGTCGACCGTGGAACGCGCGCTGGCGCAGATCGACCCCGATGCCTTGACTCCGAAACAGGCGCTCGAAACGCTGTACCGTTTGCAGGCACTGCAACACCCACCCGAAAGCGACACCGCACCATGACCTATTGCGTAGGCATCAAACTCGACGCGGGGCTGGTTTTCCTGTCCGACTCGCGCACCAACGCCGGCCTCGATCAGATCAGCACCTTCCGCAAGATGATCGTCTACGAGCGGCCGGGCGACCGCTTCATGGTGATGCTGTCGGCAGGCAACCTGTCGATCAGCCAGTCAGTGCGCGAGATCCTGCAGGTCGAAAAGATCGACAACGGAGACGAAGTGCCGATCACCATCTGGAACGCGACCAGCATGTTCGACGCGGTACGCGTGCTCGGCAGTGCGGTGCGCCGCGTTTACGACCAGGACGGCAAGTCGCTGAAGGCCGCGGGGGTCGACTTCAACGCGTCGATGATCTTCGGCGGGCAGATCAAGGGCGAGGGGATGCGCCTGTTCCTGGTCTATTCCGCCGGCAACTTCATCGAGGCCACCCGCGAGACATGCTACTTTCAGGCCGGCGAATCGAAATACGGCAAGCCGGTGCTCGACCGGATGATCTCGCCCACCACGCCGCTGGACGAGGCCTCGAAATGCGCGCTGGTGTCGATGGATTCGACGCTGAAATCGAACCTGTCGGTCGGGCTGCCGCTGGATTTGCTGGTCTACCAGAACGACGCACTGAAATCCGACCAGACGGTCTGCATCGACGAGCAGAACCCGTACTTCCAGATGATCCGCGGCTCCTGGGGCCACAAGCTGCGCGAGGTGTTCGAATCGCTCGAAGACCCCCAGTGGGCCGCGGGCAACGCGGCAGCGGGCCATGCGACGGCCGGTCACCCGCTGTGCGTGGAATCAACCCGCTACGAGCCGATGCGCAAGATCACCCACCCGGGCGAGAAGATCGTCTGAAGCGGCCGCTCAAAACGCCCCTCCTATAATCATTTTTTCCCATCACAGCAGCGTGCCAATCCGCTGCTGAAAGCAATGACCAAGTACGTCTTTGTCACCGGCGGTGTGGTGTCCTCGCTGGGCAAGGGCATTGCGGCGGCGTCGCTCGCGGCGATCCTCGAATCGCGCGGCATCAAGGTCACGCTCATCAAGCTCGACCCCTACCTCAATGTCGATCCCGGCACGATGTCGCCGTTCCAGCACGGCGAGGTCTACGTGACCGACGACGGCGCCGAGACCGACCTCGACCTCGGCCACTACGAGCGCTTCATCACCACCCGGATGAAGAAGGCCAACAACTTCACCACCGGCCAGATCTACAAGAGCGTGCTCGAACGCGAGCGTCGCGGCGACTACCTCGGCAAGACGGTGCAGGTGATCCCGCATGTCACCAACGAGATCCAGGAATTCGTCAAGCGCGGCGCCGGCGTCGGCACGGAGCATGCGGTCGATGTCGCCATCGTCGAGATCGGCGGCACGGTGGGCGACATCGAGTCGCTGCCGTTCCTCGAAGCGGTGCGCCAGATGAGCCTGAAGCTCGGGCCCAACCAAACCGCCTTCGTGCACCTGACCTATGTGCCGTGGATTGCCGCGGCCGGCGAGCTGAAGACCAAACCCACCCAGCACACCGCGCAGAAGCTGCGCGAGATCGGCATCCAGGCCGATGTGCTGCTGTGCCGCGCCGACCGCCGCATTCCGGATGAAGAGCGCGAGAAGATCTCGCTGCTCACCAACGTGCCGACCTGGGGCGTGATCTCGATGTGGGACGTGGACACCATCTACAAGGTGCCGCGCATCCTGCACGAGCAGGGCCTCGACGGGCTCATCTGCGACAAGCTGCGCATCCACACACCGCCGGCCAACCTGAAGCGCTGGGACGAACTGGTGCGCGAATTCGAGCACCCCGAGCGCGAGATCACGATCGCGATGTGCGGCAAGTACACCGACCTGTCGGATTCGTACAAGTCGCTGAACGAGGCACTGCGCCACGCCGGCATGCACAGCCACGCGAAGGTGCTGATCGAGTACGTCGATTCCGAAACCCTGACCGCGGACAACGTGCAGCAGCTGGCTGCCTTCGATGCGGTGCTGGTGCCGGGCGGCTTCGGCAAACGCGGCGTCGAAGGCAAGGTGCTGGCCGCGAAATTCGCCCGCGAGTCCAAGCTGCCCTACCTCGGCATCTGCCTGGGCATGCAGGTCGCGACCATCGAGTTCGCGCGCCACCAGGCCGGGCTGGACAAGGCCAACAGCACCGAATTCGAGCCCGACACGCCGCACCCGGTGATTGCGCTGATCGAGGAATGGCAGGATGCCGACGGCTCGATCCAGAAGCGCAGCAGCAGCTCCGACCTCGGCGGCACGATGCGCCTGGGCGCGCAAAGCTCGGACGTGAAGCCCGGCACCTTAGCGCACGAGATCTACGGCGATGTGGTCACCGAACGCCACCGCCACCGCTACGAAGCCAACGTCAACTACCTCGATCAGCTGAGCGAAGCCGGCCTGGTGATCTCGGCACTGACGCAGCGCGAGAAGCTGACCGAGATCGTCGAACTGCCGCGCAGCGTGCACCCCTGGTTCATGGGCGTGCAGTTCCACCCCGAGTTCAAGTCGACACCGTGGGGCGGGCACCCGTTGTTCAGCTCCTTCATCTCGGCGGCGCTGGCGCATCAGCGCGATCGCTTGCAGGTGGTCGGCTCGGCGAAGGCAGCCGCATGAAACTGTGCGGCTACGAGGTCGGCCTGACGCAACCCTTCTTCCTGATCGCCGGCCCCTGCGTCGTCGAATCCGAACAGCTTCAGATCGATGTGGCCGGCGCGCTCAAGGAGATGACCACCGCGCTGGGTATCCCCTTCATCTTCAAAAGCAGCTACGACAAGGCCAACCGCTCCAGCGGCAACACCTTCCGCGGTCCGGGCCTGGAGCGCGGATTAGAGATTCTGGCCAAGGTCAAGCGCGAACTCGGCGTGCCGCTGCTGACCGATGTGCACGACATCGAGCAGATCGCGTCGGTCGCGTCGGTTGTGGATGTGCTGCAGACGCCGGCCTTCCTGTGTCGCCAGACCGATTTCATCCGCGCCGTGGCGCAGTCGGGCAAGCCGGTGAACATCAAGAAGGGCCAGTTCCTCGCCCCCCACGACATGAAGAACGTCATCGCCAAGGCCCGCGCCGCTGCGCGCGACAAGGGCCTGCCGGAAGACAGCTTCATGGCCTGCGAACGCGGCGTGAGCTTCGGCTACAACAACCTGGTCAGCGACATGCGGTCGCTGGCCATCATGCGCGAGACCGGCGCGCCGGTGGTCTTCGACGCAACGCATTCGGTGCAGCTGCCCGGCGGCCAGGGCACCAGCTCCGGTGGCCAGCGCGAGTTCGTGCCGGTGCTGGCACGTGCGGCCATCGCCGTGGGCGTTGCGGGCCTGTTCATGGAAACCCATCCCGATCCGATGAACGCGATGAGCGACGGCCCGAACGCGGTGCCCCTCAAGCGTATGTGTGCCCTGCTCGAACAGCTGGTGGCGCTGGACCGCGTGGTCAAGCAGCAGCCGCTGCTTGAGAACGATTTCGGTTGCTGAACGAGCCCGTTCTACAGCCTCACCCTTTCCAATTTTCAATTCTGAGGACGCCACATGAGTGCGATCGTTGACATCGTCGGCCGTGAGATTCTGGACAGCCGGGGCAACCCCACCGTCGAATGCGATGTGCTGCTCGAGTCGGGCGTGATGGGCCGCGCTGCCGTGCCGTCGGGCGCGTCGACCGGCTCACGCGAAGCGATCGAGCTGCGCGACGGCGATGCCAAGCGCTATCTGGGCAAAGGGGTGATGCGCGCGGTGCAGCACGTCAACACCGAGATCAGCGAAGCCGTGCTCGGGCTCGACGCCAGCGAGCAGGCTTTCCTGGACCGCACCCTGATCGACCTCGACGGCACCGACAACAAGTGCCGCCTCGGCGCCAATGCCACACTGGCCGTGAGCATGGCCGTGGCACGCGCCGCGGCGGAAGAAAGCGGCCTACCGCTGTACCGGTACTTCGGTGGCTCGGGTGGCATGCAGCTGCCGGTGCCGATGATGAACGTGATCAACGGCGGCGCGCACGCCGACAACAACCTCGACCTGCAGGAGTTCATGATCATTCCGGTCGGGGCACCGAGTTTTCGCGAGGCGGTACGCTACGGCGCCG
>JANXTP010000106.1 GCA_025352345.1 Burkholderiales bacterium
CGAGGGCCCTCGGGCGGGGGCGAATGCCGTGTACTGCTCTGAACGGCGGCGGAATCCGTGTCGCACGGCAGCCCCCTCTGAGGTGGGAAAGGCAGCTGTAGTCGCTTGAAGCGCCGCTTCGAGATGGCCGTACGACAGCACTTGATATAACCCGGGCCTGATCGATGTCCTTGCACACCATGAACCTGCACACTTGCGCCCGCCGCTCCCACCCGGGAGCCGCCTCGTGATCCCCACGCCTGAGGACTTGGCGCAGCGCCGCGTGCTGGTCGTCGGCGACGTGATGCTCGACCGCTACTGGCACGGTGCGGTCGAGCGCATCTCGCCTGAGGCCCCGGTGCCGGTGGTGCGCGTGTCGCGCGAGGAAGAACGGCTCGGCGGCGCGGCCAACGTGGCGCTGAACGTCAAGACATTGGGCGCGCGGGTGACGCTGCTGACGGTGGTCGGCCACGACGAGGCGGCGACCCGCTTGCGCGCGCTGCTCGAACAGCAGGGCATCGAAGCTTGCCTCGGCGAGGACGCTTCGCTGCGCACCATCGTCAAGCTGCGCGTCATCGGACGCTCGCAGCAACTGCTGCGCATCGATTTCGAGAACGAGCCCGACCACGAGGTGCTGACCCAGGCGCTCGACGCCTTCGAGCGCGAACTGCCGCAGCACGACGCGGTGCTGTTTTCCGACTACGGCAAGGGCGGGCTGACGCACATCGTGCGGATGATCGAGTCGGCACGCGCGGCCGGCAAGCCGGTGCTGGTCGACCCGAAAGGCAGCGACTACGCGCGCTATGTCGGTGCCACGGTGATCACCCCGAACCGCGGTGAACTCGCGCAGGTGGTGGGTGCCTGGAGCAGCGATGCGCAACTGGCCGAGCGGGCGCAATCACTGCGCGCTCAGCTGCGCGTGGGCTCGCTGCTGCTGACCCGCTCGGAAGACGGCATGAGCCTGTTCGACGACCACGGTGCGCTGCATCAGCCGGCGCAGACACGCGAGGTGTTCGACGTGACCGGCGCGGGTGACACAGTGATCGCGACGATGGCCGTGCTGCTGGCGGCCGGCCTGGACGCGCGCGACGCGATGCCACATGCCAACCGCGCCGGCGGCATCGTTGTCGGTAAATTCGGTACGGCCAGCGTCAGTTACGCCGAGCTGTTCGGCTGAACGCGGGGCGGCTGCTCAGCGCGCCCGGCGGAAAGTCAGGTTGATCCGCTGCTCGCCGGTCAGCGGGTGGCAGCCGGGCTTCAGTGGCAGCACGCCATGGTGGAAGAAGCGCGCCGGGCCGCCCCAGACCGCGACATCGCCGTGCACCAGTGGGATGCGCCGCGTCGGGTCGCTGCGTTTCGGTCCACCGAACTGGAACACCGCAGGCAGGCCGAGGGACACCGAGACGATCGGCGCCTTCCCATCGCGTTCGTCGCGGTCCTGGTGCAGCGTCAGCCTGGCGCCGAGCACGTAGCGATTGATCAGACAGACGTCGGGATCGAAGCTGCCGAAGCCCGCTTGCGTGGCTGCGATGGCGGCGAGTTCACGGAACACCTCCGGCATTGCCGGCCACGGTCTGCCGCTGTCGGGATCAATCGCGTCGTAGCGGTAGCCGCGGCGGTCGCTGACCCAGCCGGCATCGCCACAGCTGGTCATGGCCACCGACATGCGAAAGCCGCCCGGCGTGAACAGGTGCCGCCACGGGGCCTGCGCGGTGACCTCGGTGACGGCTGCGAGCAAGACCCGATCCAACGCCCGCGCCCCGCCACGCCAGACGACGGCCCCAGGCGCCAGCGGTTCGATGCGCGGTGCCTCGTCGATGTCATTGAACAGCACGAGATTGCCCCCGGCGCCGGGGTGCACTGGCGTCATGCTGTCGTGATGGCGTCGGCCTCGCGCGCCAGCAACGTGCGCTTGCGCTCGACGCCCCAGCGGTAGCCCGAGATGCCGCCGTCGATGCGCAGCACCCGGTGGCAGGGGACGGCCAGCGCCACCGGGTTGGCCGCGCAGGCGCGCGCCACGGCACGCACCGAGGACGGTGCGCCGATCCGTTGCGCCACGTCGCTGTAGCTCATCGTCTGGCCCACCGGAATACCACGCAGTGCCTGCCACACCCGTTGCTGGAAGGCGGTGCCGCGCAGGTCCAGCGGCAGCGACAGGCCGATGCGCGGCGCTTCGATGAAGCCGACAACGCATGCCACGGTCTGCTCGAAGCCGGTGTCGCCGCCGATCAGATGGGCCTGCGGGAACCGGTCTTGCAGATCGCGCAGCAGCACCTCCGGATCGTCGCCGAGCAGGATGGCGCAGACGCCGCGTGTCGTTTGCGCGACCAGGATCGCGCCGAGCGAACTCTGGCCGATCGCGAAGCGGATCTCGATGGCGGCGCCGCCCGCGCGGTAAGCCGAGGGCGTCATGCCCAGCACCCGGGCCGATTCCTCGTAGAAACGGCTGCTGGTGGCGTAGCCCGCGTCGTAGACGGCCTGCGTCACCGAGTCCGCAGCCGCCAGCGTCTCTCGCACGCGTCGGGCGCGGTGCGCGCGGGCGTAGTCGTTCGGCGTCACCCCGGTCACCGCCTTGAAAACGCGGTGCAGGTGGTGGCGGCTCAGCCCGACCTTCGTGGCCAGGTCGGCCAGCGTCGGCGGCTGCGCCGAGCGTTCGATGTGGCGGCACAGCTCGGCCACCAGGGCGGCGTGCGAGGGGGCGAATGGGATGCTGTCGTCAGGGCGCATTGGCATGTCCTTCGGACCCGGTCGGCCGGATCTGAAGCACCGAATTTAGACCGTGGCGCCCGGTCGCGCACCCCGATTCTTGCGATTCAGCCGATGCGTACCTCGATCCGACGCGGCTGCGCCTCGGCGACCTTCGGGATGCGCAGGCGCAGCACGCCGTCCTTCAGCAGGGCATCGATTGCTGCGCTGTCGAGCTCGTTGCTCAGCGTGAACGAGCGGCGGTAGCGCG
Organism: Burkholderiales bacterium; assembly: GCA_025352345.1. Classification (GTDB taxonomy): domain Bacteria; phylum Pseudomonadota; class Gammaproteobacteria; order Burkholderiales; family Burkholderiaceae_C; genus PBB1. The sequence continues at coordinate 2,936 of JANXTP010000106.1, forward strand.
AGGCGCGCACTTCGGCGAATGCGGGGTCGAACGCCGGCGGTGTGTCCAGTGCGACGGTGCCTTCGAGGCTCAACGTCGGGCCGTCGACCTTGATGTCGAGCCCCTCCTTCTTGACGCCGGGCAGGTCGGCCAGCAAGGTGATGCCGGCGCTGTCTTCGATCACGTCAACGCGGGGCAGCAGGTAGGGCGCGGCGTCGGCAGGCGTGGTGGTGGCTTGGGTGCTTTTCATCTGGAAATCTCCTGTGGGTTGACAGTTCACTCGATGGCGATGCGCTTGGGCTGCACTGCTGCACGGCGACGCACGTTGACGTGCAGCACGCCATCGCGGTAGCTCGCGCTGACCTGGCTCGGATCGACGTCGTCGGGCAGGGCGACCGCGCGGCGGAACTTGCCGCTGTAGCGCTCACGCCCGTGCACGCTGGTCTTCGGCGCTTCGGGCGGCAGGTCGCTGGGGCGTTCGCCGGCGATGGTCAGCACACCGCGGTCCAGCGTCACCTCGGTGCGGCTGGCATCGATGCCGGGCGCAAACACATAGACGTCCACCGCCTGCGGGCTATGGCCCACGTTGATGGCCGGATAGCTGCTGCCGGCCGTCGAGCGGATGGCGCGCGAGCTGCCGCCCCAGCCGAACAGCGAGTCGAGTTCGCCGCGCACGCGATCGAGTTCTGAAAAGAGTCCGCTCGGGACACTCAGGTAAGCGTCGTACATGGTGGGTCCTCCATCGTGAGAAAGGCTCTGGTGTCGAACCGATGGAGATGAAATGGCTGCTGCTACGCCGGTTTCAAGAGGGTGACGTCGGCTGTGCCTCACGGGCCCGCTCGGCATAGCGGTTGAAGCGCCAGGCGGTGCCGTCCATCGTGATGCGTCGCCAGGTCACGCGCTTCTCGGCAGGTGACATCACCGTCCAGTTCTGCACCTCGTCGAAGCTGCGCCCGCAGCCTTTGCAGACGG